>DXHG01000090.1 GCA_019113455.1 Candidatus Treponema faecavium
CAACAACAGGATCAAGGTTGCTAAGAGAATTGCCTATGGATACAGGGATGAAAACTATTTCTTCTCTTTGATTCAGTTCATCTCCATCCCTTCTGTCAGATCTCAATCCCACAGAAAAACGTGAAGAGCCAAAAATTTGCCGGCGGCAAATATTTATTTTGCCGTTTATCCGGAGTGAATTTTGCCGTCGGCCAGCGAGACACTTGCAATCGGCAAATTTTCAGTTTGCCGACGGCAAATAAAAAGTTTGCCATCGGCAAGTGCGCCGCTAGCCGATTGCAAATTTCTTACCGGATAAACGGCTAACTAAAATTTTGCAATCGGCAAATTTTTATTTTTTAAATGGGAAATTGTTTTTTGGCAATCACCATAGTGCAGGAAGGGTAAACCGTGCGGTTTTGATTCGCTACAGATACAGCAGCGCGCCCAGCGTGAGACAGGTCTCTGCACCTGTATACGTGAGCATTATCCAAAAATCATGCGCGGCAAGCCAGGACACCGCTTTTTTATTGTATACGGACAGCGCCAGTATGCCGTCAGAGAGCAGAAAGAGCGAGCTGCCTGCAAAAAAGAGCGGTGCTGCGGCTGTGCCGTACAGCAATGCAGTAATAGAAACAAGGTGTAAAAGCGAAAGCATCAGCGTATAGAGCACTACCGCAGCGCCTAACGCCCCTTTGGGACGGTTGAGCGCAAACCACATGAACACGCAAAACACACCGTATACTATATACAGCACGGCAAATACCGGAGAAGAAAACGCACTGATCACAACGGCCTCCCGATATGCTTTAAGCCACGCCAGGTGCCCCAGAAAGAAACAGGCCGCGCCGCAGATAAAACGTTTTGTGCGTTCAGGGCGCAGGAGAAAAAAATCTCCCGCCGTTCCGCAAAGCAGCGCCGCCGCGATGCAAAGCGCATTGTCCTGCAAAGAAAACGCGCGGTGCGAAAGCGCCGCCGCAAGCAGCGCCGGCATTAAAAGCACTTTTGTTGCACGGCGGAACAATTCCGCGCGCATACGGCAGGAAATCACGTGCGCGGCACTGAGCACGCCGAACACGCTCCAAAGCATTATTTCTGCCATACTATATCGCTCCTTCCGGTGTTTTTGCGTTTGCACGCAGCTTTTTTCCCTGTTATTCTCTGTAATTTGTTTTATTGCTTGCCTGTAATAAAACAAACAGCCACTGCCTGGAGTCAGTACGGATAAAACCAGCTGCCTGCTTCCGAAACGAAGCGGTATCCCTGCGGTTCCCTGTATACTTTTGGGGAGAATGCAGCGCTGTCAAGCTGCAGCATATTGCATTTGCCGCCGCCGCCGGGAAGGTCAACAGCGTACACCGGACACGACAGGCCTGAAAGCAGCGCGCGAAGTTCCGCGTACAGCGCAAGTCCCTGCCGCGGCGGCACGCGCAGGTGGCTTGTGCCGCGCGCAAGGTCTCCCTGAAACAGATAGCCGGGTTTGATGCCGAGTTCCGTCAGCCGCTGAAACAGAGATGCAAGCGTTTGCGCGCTGTCATTGACGCCGCGCAGCAGCACTGTCTGCGACTGCATGGGAATTCCTGCGTCAAGCAGCAGCGAAAAAGCCCGCACACTCCCTGCGCTCACGCCTGCGTCTATTTCTGCCGGATGGTTCACATGCGGAATCACCCACAGCGGACGGAACGCCTTAAAAAGCGCGGCAAGCCGAGGCGTAATCCGCTCAGGAAAAAACACGGGTGCGCGCGTGCAGACGCGCAGCAGAACACCCGGGCGCGCGCGGCGCAGCGCGGTAAAAAGCCGCTCAAGCGCGTCATCGCCTGCGGTAAGCGGGTCTCCTCCCGAGCAGAGGATTTCCTGCACTTCTTCATGAGCAGCCAGATACTCGCACACCGGCGCAAGCTCCGCATCGGTAATAAATCCCTCACGCTGCGCCATATAGCTCCGCCTGAAACAGTGCCTGCAATACGAAAAACAGCGGGCGGTGGTTAAAAGCAGGCAGCGGCTGCGGTACTGGTGTATCAGCCTGGGGCATACCTGATACAGATGCGCGCCGAGCGGATCCTGGAGTTCGCAGCTCAGCACCGTTTCTTCTGCTTTTGTCGGGATGCACTGCCGGTACATCGCATCAAAGGCGTCTGATTTGCGCTCAAAGAGCGTTTCAAGCAGCGATGCCATATGCTCAGTCAGTAAAAACGGCAGGCCGCCGTTTTGTTCAATGCTGCGGCAGAATTCCATGTCCTGTTCGGCAATCGGAAAGCGCTGCGCGGCAGCGTCAACATTCGTGTATGCACGCATAACTACCTCACGGCAATTATACCACAACGCGCCGCCATCACGCAAAATGCGCAAAACCGAAAAGCGCCGTGTTGCGCTTGCACGCAGACGTTTTTTCTTTGCAGGCCGCTGAGGTTTGATTTCTGCGCGTGTACACGCAGAAGCCTGCTCCCGCAGGTGCCGCGTGCAGGGTAAGCACCGGCGCCCTGTGGCAGCAGGACGCGAACTATACACATTCCTTCCATATTATGGTACTATTGCCCGCACAGCGGCGTATGCCGTTTTATAGTATGGAGGACACACATGTATGTCGCATGTCTTGATTTAGAAGGGGTTCTTGTTCCGGAAATATGGATCGCATTCGCTGAGGAAACGCACATTGACGAACTGCGGCTCACAACGAGAGATATTCCCGATTATGATGAACTGATGCAGAAGCGCCTTACTATTCTCCGCGAACACGGGCTGGGGCTTGCGCAGATACAGCGCACGATTGCGCATATAGAGCCGCTTGCCGGCGCCTGCGCGTTTCTTGACGAACTGCGCCAACGCTGCCAGGTTATTATCCTTTCGGATACGTTCACGCAGTTTGCGCTGCCGCTGATGCAGAAACTGCACATGCCAACGATATTCTGCAACACGCTTGAAACAGACGCAGACGGCGCAATTACGGGCTATACGCTGCGCCAGCAAAACGGAAAATACCACGCGGTGCGCGCGCTGCAGTCAATCGGCTTTGACACGATAGCGGCGGGAGATTCGTTCAACGATCTGGCAATGATACAGGCGTCGCAGGCGGGCTTTTTGTTCAGGGCGCCTGAGCACATTATACAGGCACATCCGGACATTCCCGCCTGCACGGAATATGCAGAACTGCTGACAGGTATTACGCAGGTGCTGCGGAGTTAAAACAGGCCTGAGATTTTTCCGTCGTCGTCAACATCGATGTGCAGCGCCGCCGGTGCTGCCGGCAGTCCCGGCATAGTCATAATATCGCCTGCAAGCGCGACGACAAACCCCGCGCCCGCGTACAGCTGCGCGTCTGTTACCGGAAACCGGTAACCGGACGGCGCGCCGATAAGCGTTTTGTCGTGAGAAATGGAATTCTGCGTCTTTGCAATGCACACCGGCAGATTGCCGAAACCGGCAGCCGTATACTGCGAGAGCTTTTTCAGCGCCGCGGGCGTAAACTCTACATGAGCGGCGCGGTATATGCGGCGCGCAATCGTCTCGATTTTCTGCGTCAGAGGCATTTCGTTCGGATACAGCACATGAAACCCCGCCGTCATGCCGGTTTTTCTGTCTGTTTCGGCGGAACACGCGGTTACGACTGCCTCGGCAAGAGCCGCGGCTCCCTCGCCGCCGTGTTCCCACGACTCGCACACGACTGCCTGCACGCCGGCCTTTGCACACAGCTGTTCTATCTCCGCGATTTCTCCGGCGCTGTCGGAATTGAAACGGTTTATCGCAACAATCGGATGCACGCCGAATTGCAGCACGTTTTCGATATGTACGGATAAATTGGAAAATCCACGCTGCACTGCTGCGACATCGGGACGGTCAATCTGCGCCTGGGCGATGCCTCCGTGCATTTTAAGCGCGCGCACCGTTGCGACAATCACGACCGCGTCCGGCTGCAGTCCGGAGATACGGCATTTAATGTCAAAAAACTTTTCGGCACCCAAATCGGCGGCAAATCCCGCCTCTGTTACGGCATAGTCTCCGAGCGCAAGCGCGCACTGTGTAGCGTTAATGCTGTTGCAGCCGTGCGCAATATTGGCAAACGGTCCGCCGTGCACAAACACGGGCGTGCCTTCAAGCGTCTGCACCAGATTGGGGCGCAGCGCGTCTTTTAAGAGCGCGGCGGCAGCACCGGTGCAGCCAAGCTCGCCGAACCGCACAAACCGACCGCTGAAATCGCAGCCGATGACGATATCGTCAAGGCGCTGCTTCAATTCTGAAATGGAGCGCGACAGGCACAGCACCGCCATCACTTCGCTTGCGACTGCGATGCAGAACTGCTGTTCACGGGGAACGCCCTGCGCTTTGCCGCCAAGCCCGATAACCGTATGGCGGAGCGCGCGGTCATTCAGATCAACACAACGCCGCCAGCTTACCGTGCGCGCATCGATGCCGAGTTTGTTCCCGTGATACAGGTGATTATCGATAAGAGAGGCGATGAAGTTTGCCGTAATCGAAACCGCATGTATATCGCCGGTAAAATGCAGGTTTATATCCTCCATGGGGACAATCTGCGCGTATCCGCCGCCGCAGGCGCCGCCTTTGACGCCGAAACACGGACCCAAAGACGGTTCCCGCAGCGCAATCACCGCGTTTTTACCGATTCTGCAAAGCCCATCTC
>DXHG01000091.1 GCA_019113455.1 Candidatus Treponema faecavium
ATCGTTATCAGCCTTTCGGGAAAAGACTTCCTCACGTGCTTTACCGGAACGCTCTTGTGTCTGGGCAATATCGGCATCGGTATCGGCACGATCGGCACAACGCTCACGTTCGATCAGTTTTCCGCGCCGTACATGTGGGTGTTTTCGTTTTTGATGCTCGTAGGCAGGCTTGAGCTGTTTACCGTGTATTCCCTGTTCACAAGGCGGTTCTGGGCGCGCTGAAAAGCGCACGCTGGAACGCCCGTACCGCCGCGGTGCGTTATTCCGCCAAATTGATTATCCGCGGCGCAGTTCTCTGCGCTATATGTCTGTTGTGCGTAATGATAAGCATACCCATGCCGCGTTTTTCTGCTTCCGTTAAGACAGCGGTCCAAATCTGCGCCTGCGTAACCGCATCAAGCATGGTGCTTATCTCATCGCAAATGAGATACGCCGCGCCGCACAGCAAAGCCCGCGCAACGCAAAACCGCTGCAGCTCCCCGCCTGAAAGCTCGTGCGGAAACCGCTCAAGCCACGCGGGCCCTATACCGCATACCGCAAGCATATCCCCGTAATCCGCTCCGCACTCTTCAAGCACATACCGCAGTTTCCACCGCGGGTTTACCGCCTGCTCAGGATGCTGGTGAATCAGCTGCACCGGACACCTGCCCGTTTTTGGCAGCGGTACGCCGTCTGCCAAAATCACACCGCTGTCGGGCTTGATATATCCTGCAAGCAGCATCGCAAGCGTCGTTTTGCCGTATCCGCTTGGCGCGAGCACAGCCGCGCGCTCACCCCGTTCAATACTGATGCTGCAATCGGTCAGAATCCACGGCTTTTTTTTGTCATAGCGGAAAAAAAGATGCCGTGCTTCAAGCGCCATAGTAGCACCGCACTTCTCCGCCCCGCACCTCGCGCATCGGAGGCGGCGCTGTCCTGCACACCGCGGTGCACAGCGGACAGCGCGGTGCAAACAGGCAGCCTTCCGGCAGATTTTCCGCAGGCGGCTGCAGCCCCGCAGCCGGACAAAAACCATGCTGCGGCAGCGCCCGCCATAACGCCCGTGAATACGGATGGCGCAGCGCGTCAGGCCCCCGCCTGAAATCACCGGCAGGCATAACTTCTACTGCCGTACCCGCGTACAGCACCGCGACACGGTCGGCATGGTCAAACGCCGTATCTATATCATGCGTAATGAGCATAACCGCTCTGCCGTTTTCCGCCATTTCCCTAAACAGCCGCATCGTTTCGGCAGCCTGCTCCGCGCTCATGCCGGGAGTCGGCTCGTCCGCAATAATCAGCCGTGCATCCGTAAGCAGTGCAAGAGCCGCCAGCACCCGCCTCGCCATACCGCCGGAAAGCTCAAACGGATATAACTGCGCCGTCTGTTCAGAAAGCCCCAGCCGCGCAAAAATACGCTTCCAGTTTTCTGCCTCTTTGCGCTTCCGGCGGCCGACATACAGCTGGTCTTTCACCTTCAGCAGCGGATCAAGGAACGCGACAGACTGCGGCACCAGCGCAATCTCGGTTCCCCGCAGTACCGCCTGACGCGCCGCAGTCAGTTCCTGCCCCGCATAGTACATATGTCCCTGTACGCACGCAGTATCCGGCAGAATACCGAGAACCGCAGCCGCGAGCACGCTCTTTCCCGAACCGGAGGCCCCCGCAACAGCGAGCACCTCACCGGCGCGGACAGAGACGGATAAATCGGAAACAACACGCACATCAGACTGCTGCAAACCGCCGCTGTACATCCTGAACGTTACAGACATATCGCGGATTTCAAGCAGCGCAGGTGTATTTTCCGTCATATTGCCTCCTCTTTATTTCTGCGCCGTATGCGGATTCAGAATCACTGCGGCCTGACTGCCAATCTTTTCTATCAGCAGTACCAGCAGCGCCAGCACCGCTCCCGGAAGCACTGCGGCCCACCACATGCCGGCGGAAAGCCCGCTCATGCTTTCCGCAAGGATACTGCCGATCGCCGGTTTTTCAGGCGGCAGCCCGAACCCGAGAAATGAGACAGACGCCTCATGCAGTATTGCGTGCGGAAACATCAAAATCAGTCCGGCAAAAAACTGCGGCATCAGATGCGGCAGCATGTGATGCCGCAGTATCCAGCCGCCCGATTTGCCCAGTCTGCGGGACACCGCGATATAGCGGCATGAACGCAGCTGCATCACTTCTCCCCTGATGACACGCGCAAGCCCGCACCAGTGAGTCGCGGCAATGCCGGCAAGCAGCCCCGGCATACCGCGCCCGCAGACAAACGAAATCAGCATGATAAGAATCAGGTGCGGCACGCTCATCACCAGATCTATTATCCAGCCGATAACCGCGTCAAGCCGTTTTGAGCCCACAACTGTGCCGGCGCCGACTAATACGGCAATCACCGCGCTGAGCATTGACGCGGCAGCACCGATAGTGATGCTTACAGAAAGCCCCTTTACCGTGCGCAGCAGCAGATCGCGCCCCAGCATATCCGTTCCGAATGGATGCTCAAAGGACGGAGGCTCACGGCTGTGCAGAAAACTGCCCGCAGTGTGCTCCTCCGGGATACAGAGTCCTGCCGCGTACACGGCGATGAATACCGCACCGCCACAGAGCGCGGCTATAAGCGTCCGGGTGCGTTCGTTATGCTTTTTCATATCTGGGACTCCCGAACCCGCGGGTCGATAACGCCGTACAGCGTATCAGCAATCAGATTGCCCGCGCGAACAAACAGCGCGGAACATACGGTAATGCCAAGCAGCAGCGGCATGTCGCCATTAAGACCGGCTGCGGCTGCCGCGCTCCCGAGTCCCGGATAACTGAATACGGTTTCTGCAAGCACCGAACCGCCGAACAATTCGGCAAACGAGCTGAACTGCAGCGTTACCGCCGGAAACAGTATATTGCGCACGCCGTGCCGTGCGAGTATTGTCCAGCGCGTTTCGCCGCGCGCTTTTGCAAAAAGCACATAGTCGCTTGCAAATACGCCGGTGAGCTTCTGTCTTGTATGCAGCGCGATATGTGCAAAAGACACAAGGCTTACTGCAGCTGCGGGCAGAAACACGTGATGCAGCCGCTGCCCAAACGTAATTTCTTCTTCCGGCACGCCGATCGGGCCTGAAAACCCAATGGGAAACCACCCCAGCTGCACGGAAAAAACCAAAAGCAGCAGCAGGCCAAACCAAAACGAAGGCACAGAGCTCAGCACGCAGCACAGTTTTTTCAGCACGCGGTCAGGCAGGCGGTTCTCATACACGCCCATAACGCAGCCAAGCGCAAAGCCGATACAGCCTGACGCAAGCCACGCCGCTGCCATGAGCAGCAGAGAATTGCCCACGCGTTCGCTGATTACAGCCGCAGCAGGCCGCTGGTACAGTGCGGATTCCCCTAAATCACCGCGCAGCACGCCTGCAAGCCAGCCGCAGTACCGCGCAAGCGGCGGTTCATGCACGCCCCAGCGCGCTTCAATTTCGGCGCGCTGCGCCTGAGAAACAGCCGTCCCCGCATGCAGCAGATACTGCTGCACCGGATCGACAGGCGAGAGCGTCAGCAGCATAAACGCCGCAAAGCTTACCGCCAGCACAAGCAACACGGTTTTTATGCCGCTTTTGGCAAAAGACAAAAGACACGCCGGCAGGTTCACAGCTGCCACTCCCACTCATGCAGATTCTGAATCAGCGAAAGCCCGTGCCCATGGCCATGAAGCGGCTGTTCCCCGATAGAAAGCCCGTCGCGCACAAACGTTACATGATCAAGATTGACAATCCAGACCCACGGACATACGCCGCGCATCGCGGTACCGGCAGCGCCGTCCCACTGCACCTTCTGCCAGTTCCTGTTCGCCTCCTCAACGGTCAGCGCCTGCATCGCGGCAGCAAGATAGCTGTCGGTAACGGCGCTCATATATCCTTCGGGATTGTAAAAATCAGTACGGAACGCGCCTTCTGACCGGTACAGATAGAACGTCTCGTTCGGACTCGAAGACCCCCAGCCCATCATCACCGCCTCAGAAAACATGCGCCGCGTTATATCATCCCAGCTCGTACCTTCCACCATAATCTTGATGCCGATGCGCTGCACCTGTTCGGCGGCGGCGAGCGCCACAGCCTGACGCACCGAGTCTCCGGCAGGATACAGACACGAAAACTCAGCTGCCGTCCCGTTTTTTTCCACAATGCCGTCTCCGTCGCTGTCCCGCCAGCCTGCGTCCATAAGCAGCTGCCGCGCATACGGCACATCAGTCTCGATAACCGTTTGCGCGTTATTCCACGGCATACCGTCGTTTTCCGAATACGCCGGCCGCGCAAAACCGTTCAGCACGGTATCGGCGATAAGCTCGCGGTCAATCGCGTACGCTATTGCCTGACGGATTTCTGTATGACACGTAACATTATTGCCGATAACAGCACCGTCCGCCGTTTTTTTTCCTTCGTTTGCAAGCAGCGGCAGCGTAAATCCCCGGT
>DXHG01000092.1 GCA_019113455.1 Candidatus Treponema faecavium
TCTGGCTTTTTTTGTGGGGAATACTGCTTATTATTCCCGCCATTGTAAAAAAGTACGCATATTCGATGATGTTTTTTATTCTTGCCGAGCATCCGCGGCTTTCGGTACGGAAAGCGATGCTTTTGAGCAAGGTAATGACGCTTGATCATAAAGGCGATTTATTCGTTATGGATGTGTCGTTTGCCGGCTGGATGCTGCTGTGCGTGTTTTCTGCCGGCATCGGGCTTTTATGGCTTATACCGTATATGCTGCTGTCGTATGCGTATGCGTACCGGTTTTTGAAAACAGCGGCGCTTGAACGCGGGCTGCTGAAAATACAGGATTTTGAGGAGTTATAGTATTACGGAACAACATGATTTGCTGCCGGAACGCGTGCGGCAGCCTGACAATAACGCGGAATCAGCCGCGCGGCTGAAAGCAGGGAAGATTGTTTTTGCCGTTATATGCGCCGCGGTGGTGCTGCTTGCCGCCGGTTCGGCGCTGTATGCGCTTTTCGGCGCGCGTTCATACGGTTCGCCGCCAGCCGCAGCGCCGCAGCTGTTTCGGGACAGGTATATCGCCGTGCTGTATATAGAAGGCGTGATTGAAAATCAGAACCGTTCTTATGACCAGCAGTGGCTGCTGCACACGATAGAGCTGCTTGCCGCCGATACAAAAAACGCCGCGCTGCTGCTCTATATCGATTCGCCCGGCGGCGGCGTGTATCAGGCTGACGAAGTGTACCTTGCGTTAAAAGCATACGCGGAGAAAAAGCACGTGTGGGCGTATCTCGGTTCCGTTGCCGCGTCCGGCGGCTACTATATCGCCGCCGCGTGCGACTATATTGTGGCAAACAGAAATACGCTTACCGGCTCTATCGGCGTGATTGCCGGGCAGGCGCTTGATCTCACGGAACTTATGGATCGCTGCGGCATTGAGCTGACGACGGTAACCGCGGGGCGCAATAAAAACATGATGAATATAAACGAGCCGTTTACCGCCGAGCAGCGCGAAATTATGCAGTCTATTGCGGATGAATGCTATGAGCAGTTTGTCGGCATTGTGGCCGAAAGCCGCGGCATGGCGGCGGAAGACGTGCGCGCGCTCGCCGACGGACGCGTGTATACGGCGCGGCAGGCGCTTGATAGCGGGCTTATCGATGAAATAGCATCATTTGACGAGACTGTCGACTCTCTGCGCGAACTGATTTCAGGTTCTGTCTCTGTGGAGGAGTTTTTTGTGGAATGGCGGCCGTCGCTCTATGACTATCTTACCGGCATGGCAGCCGCGCTGCGCACCGAGCCTGAACGCACGGTGCTGCAAAAGCTGCAAAAAAGCGCCGCCTTGCCGTTTCCCGCATACTATTGGAACGGTTTTTGAGCGGAAAACTGATTCTGTAAGACAGCTGCGTATACTGGAAAAGGCTGTATACCGAACGTATACAGCCTTTTTTATGCGATGACAATACTATAAGATACGATTCTGCCGCGGCCGTTTATTCCGCCATCGGTATGTTGAGCGCCTGGGAGACGGTTTTGGCAAGTTCTTCGAGATTAAGCGGCTTAGCGAAAAAGTGTTTGGTGCCCATCTTTTTAATCTCTTCCGCTGTGTATTCTTCAGGCATTGCCGTGATGCCGATAATAACGGGTTTGCCGAAATCAGAAGTGGCGTTAATGCGGTTGCACAGCTCAACGCCGTTTACGCCGGGCAGATGTATATCAAGAATGACGCAGTGCGGTTTGTGTTCTGCCATAAGCGCTCCCGCCTCAAACCCATCGAACGCCTGCAGGATTTCAGCTTTCGGAAATTTCTTTTCAAAGAACGATTTAATAACCGCGTTGAGGCCTTTGTCGTCGTCAACGATAACGATTATTCTCCGGTTTGTTTCCGTTCCGCAGATATCGATAAGCTCCTGCGGCAGGCGCATATTCCGGGACTGCATAAAATCAGCCAGATCATCCGCGTAGACACGGTACTGCCCGCCGGGAGTGCTGTATGCTTTCAGATAGCCGCTTCTTATCCAGTTGATCGCGGTTTGGTTTACAACGCCGCAGATATTTGCTACCTCAAGAGCTGAGTATACCACAGGCTTTGTGTTTGTTTTAGACATCCTTTCCATCCTTGTCGTCAGCTGCCGCAGACTCTTTCACAAATGATACGCCTGCTGCAGGAAAACGATTTGGTTATATTTTTATATCAAAACTAGTATACCATGTAAGTTATATATTTGACAAGTAATTTTGCACTAAATTGTTATTTGTCAATATTTTTAGGAAGATACGCTATTCGGAGATTTGCCGTTCCGTGTCCGAGCTGTCTTCAGAAAGGCAGCGGGCTGCAAGCCGTGCGGGGAATCCTTGCAGGCAGAGCGCTCTGCGGATTGCGTCATCTGATTTGCCGCTGCGGCGTCTGCGTGCAGCGGCTCTGCGGCACAGCTCCTCTTCCGATATATCCGAAAAGAGCTCGTCAAGCGCCGCCTCTGCGTCCCGTGTGCTGACGCCGCGTGCGGCCAGTTCCGCGGCGAGCCGGCGGCGGCTCTCGGCTTTGTGCGCTGTCCGTGCGTGCAGCCACGCGCGCGCAAAGCGGCTGTCAGAGAGTATGCCGCGCGTTTCAAGGTAATCGAGCGCTTTTTGTATGCTTGCTCCGTCAAACTGTTTTTTTGCCGCGAGCTTGCGCTCAAGCATATGCCTGCTGTGCTCGCTGCGCCCTAAATACGCGTGCGCGGCCTGTTCGGCTGCATAGGCAAAGCCTGCCTGTATGAGATCTTGTGTGCCGTCCTCTGTGTACGGCCGGTCGGCCGCTATATCTTCCGGTTTGAGCTGTGCAAGATACGCTGTCCTGATAAAAAAAACGGCTCCCGTTGACAGCTGCAGTTTGCAGCGGTCATCATGGAGCCATGCAGCGCTTACGATACGTACCGTATCCGCGCACATATATACATACGTTTTTGAAAAACCAGCTTTGCCGCGCGGCAGCCGCAGAATAAAGCCGCACAGCGCAGGCATAATGCAAAGCTAGCGCTTGCTGAACTGGAAGCGCCGGCGCGCACCGCGCTGTCCGTACTTTTTGCGCTCAACCATGCGGGAATCGCGCGTGAGGAAGCCGTTCGCTTTAAGCGAAGCGTAATTGTCCTGATCAACCTGCGTGAGCGCGCGGGCAAGACCGTGCAGACAGGCGCCCGCCTGACCGCTGAGACCGCCGCCGTACACGTTGATGAGCACGTCAAATTTGTTTTCGCTTGCCGTTACCATGAGCGGCTGGCGCACCGTGCGTATCTGATCGGCAGTGGCAAAGTATTTATCGAGTTCCCTGCCGTTCACGACGATTTTGCCGGTGCCTTCGCGCAGAAATACGCGGGCAACTGCGGTCTTTCTTCTTCCTGTTCCGATACCGATATTCTTTATCACGATTGACTCCTGTTACACTTCCAGCGGAATGGGATTCTGAGCTGCATGGGGATGTGCGGTTCCTGCATAGACTTTGACATTCTTAAGCAGTTTGCGTCCGAGCGGTCCTTTCGGCAGCATTCCCTTAATGGCGAGCATCAGCGGCGCGTCAGGATGACGTTCGATTTTCTTTTCAAATGTATATGACTTGAGACCGCCGACATAGCCGGTGTGGTGATAATACATTTTATTCGCTGCCTTGCTGCCGGAAACCGCTACTTTTTCGGCATTGACAATGACAATGTAATCGCCCATTTCCTGATTGGGAGTATAGGTGATCTTGTTCTTGCCGCGGAGCATCGCTGCAGCTTTTGCGGCGACGCGTCCCAGCGGCTTGCCGGCGGCGTCGATAACATACCACTTGCGCACCGCGTCTTTTTCATTCACGAAAATAGTCTTCATATAATAACCTTATACCTTGTAATGTCCATGCGGCCGGTTTAAGCATCATCCGCCGCAGTGAAAAGGAGATGAGCAGTCTCCTGAAGTACGCATAACGCGCAGATATACGGGATATCAATATACCCCGTTTGAGGGTTTTCTGTCAATGGAGTGTGCTCCTTGTCAGGGCGGCGGCAGGTACTCTGCACGCTGCACGAACGGCTTGTTTTCTTTGCAGGTTCCCTGCGGGAGGGCTGCGCTGGGCGCGTGGACTTTTTTTCTTTTTTATTCTCTGTACTCTGTTTTGGGGAGGGCTGAGAACGGCGCCTTTAAAGCAGATATTCCCTTCTCCCCGGAAAAGCGAATTACAGAGAATAAAAGAAAAAACAGAACGCCTTCAGCTGCAGGCTGACAAAAGCAAGCCGCGGGCAACAGGTTTCCCAATGACAAATAAAAAATTTGCCGATGGCAAAATTTTAGTTTGCCGTTTATCCGGTAAGAAATTTGCCGTCGGCCAGCGGCGCACTTGCCGATTGCAAATTTTTTGTTTGCCGTCGGCAAATGAAAAGTTTGCAATCGGCAAGTGCCTCGCTGGCCATCGGCAAAATTCATGTCTGATACATGGCAAATAAAAAATTAGCCATCGGCAAATTTTTATTTTTTAAATGGCACATACAGCCGCGGCAGGATGCGCGTTATTTTCTGCCGGCGCCGGTTTGTGCCTGTGCGCAGGGTGCGGGTGCCGTGATGAACGGTGTGTGCATAATAACAGCTCTACTGATGTGATTGCAAGCGCCGGTTATTCCCGCTATAATGGATGCGTCATGCAGAAAAAATTATCTCAACTGCTTGCCGCGTTTCCGTATTATGAAAAAGACGGGGATGCGGATCCTGTGATTGAATGGCTTGCGTTTGATTCGCGCGATGTGCGCGCGGGCACGCTTTTTTTCGCGCTGCCCGGCACGCACACGACAGGTGCGGTGTTTATTCCCGCCGCGGTCGCCGCGGGCGCCTGCGCGGTTGTGTACGAAGGCAGCCTGCCTGAGCAAACGGTGCAGGCAATGCGCAGGGCGGGGACGGTGTCTGTCCGTGTGGAATCGGCGCGCTTTGCGATGTCTCCGGCGTCGGCGGCGTTTTATGACAATCCGTCCGGCAAACTGCGCGTTATCGGCGTAACCGGTACCGAGGGCAAGAGTTCAACCGTGTCGTTTATCTGGCAGCTCTTATGTCTGTGCGGAAAAAAAGCCGGTTTTATTTCAACGGTGCAGTATTCCGTCGGCGGCGGTGCGATTGACAACGCGGAACATCAGACAACGCCCGAGGCGCCTGTTGTGCAGCGTATGCTGCATGAAATGGTCTGCAACGGCTGCGAATATGCGGTTGTAGAGGCTTCTTCTCACGGGCTTTCGCGCAGGCTGAACCGGCTTGGAGACGTGGTGTTTGACGTGGGCGTAATGATGAACGTAACGCACGAGCATCTGGAGTTTCACGGCACACGGGAGCAGTACTGCAGCGACAAGGCAAATTTGTTCCGCGCGCTCGATGCGGAGTATCATATAAAAAACGGCGCGCGCGTGCCTGTGTTCGGCGTTGTGAACGCTGACGATCATGCCGCGCTCTATTTCCGCAATGCCGCGTGCGCGCCGGTTGCGGGGTTTTCCGTGCGCACGCCCGAAACTGCTAACCTGCCTGATGTACCGCCAAACATGCCGGTGCTGTACGCGTCGGGCATTGTGTCAGATGCGATGGGCACGGCGTTTTTAATGCGCGGCGAAAACGGATTTGACTGCAATGCGCTCGTGCAGTGTCCGCTCCCCGGCGCGTTTAACGCGAACAATCTGCTGGCGGCGCTGATTGTCGTGAGCCGCCTGACGCAGCTGCCGCTTGAACAGGCGGCAGGCTTATGCGCAAAGCTCATGCCGGTGCGCGGCAGGATGACGGAAATAGACTGCGGCCAGCCGTACGAAGTTATTGTCGATTACGCGCACACGCCGTCTTCGTTTGAACAGATATTTCCGCCTATCCGCAGCAGGGTAAAGGGAAAAATCATTTCGGTGTTCGGTTCTGGCGGAGAGCGCGATATACAGAAGCGGCCGGTGCAGGGGCGCATCGCGGCGGTGTACAGCGATATTGTGCTCTTGTGCGATGAGGATCCGCGCGGTGAAAAATCAGCCGAGCTTTTAAGCATGATCGCAGTCGGCTGCCGTGAGGCGGGCATGGTTGCGGGCAAAGATTATTTTATTATTCCGCCGCGGCAGGACGCGATTCGGTTCGCATTCGGGCTTGCGGAACCCGGCGATGCGGTGCTGCTGCTGGGCAAGGCGCATGAGAATTCTATTATCTACAAAGATTATGTGATGCCGTATGATGAAATCGGCGAAGCGGTGCAGGCGCTCGGCGACAGGGGGTTCAGACGATGATTATCGCGGTTATATATGGAGGAAAAAGCGGCGAACACGAGGTTTCGCTTGTGTCTGCGGCGGCGGTAGCGCGCAATATCGGCGGCGAACACACGGTGGTGCTTATCGGGATCGACAAAGACGGCGCGTGGTTTGTGCAGCCTGAGCAGGAATTGAGCCGCGTGCGGGGGCATGAGGACGCAGTGCTGCGCATTGTGCGGGACGACAGTGCGCGGGTGGCGGTTGTTCCCGGCGGCGGAAAAGCGCGGGCTCTGCGTACTGCGGGCGGCACGGCGCTGCCGGTTGATATTGTGTTTCCGGTGCTGCACGGCACGTTTGGAGAAGACGGCACGATTCAGGGGCTCTTTGAAATGGCGGATGTGCCGTATGTGGGCTGCGGTGTGCTTGGCAGCGCGGCGGCGATGGATAAGGAAAAAACGAAGCGTTTGTGGCAGGCGGCGGGGCTTCCGGTTGTGCCGTTTATATGCGTGTATGCGCGCGACGTGCACTCGGGCGCGCTTGACGGAAGGCTTTCGGAGGCGGAACAGGCGTTTGGGTATCCGCTGTTCGTCAAGCCGTGCTGCGCGGGCAGTTCCGTCGGCGCCGCACGCGCGCGCAGCAGAGAGGAGCTGGAGCAGGCGGTAACGGAGGCGTTCCGCTGGGATACAAAGATACTGATTGAGCGCTCCGTAAACGCGCGCGAAATAGAGTGCTCCGTTACCGGCAATGCCGATATTTCCGATTCGGTTATCGCGTATACGCCCGGCGAAATTGCGCCGTCTTATGACTTTTACGACTATAACGCGAAATATACCGATCCTGACGGCGCAGCGTTCTATATTCCCGCGCGCCTTACGGAGGATCAGCTGTCGTTTATTCAGAATACGGCGGTGTCCGCATTTAAGGCGCTCGGCTGCTGCGGGTTTGCGCGCGTTGATTTTTTTGCCGACCGCGGCACCGGCTGCATTTATCTTAATGAACTGAATACGATACCGGGCTTTACGCCTATCAGTATGTTTTCTAAAATGTGCGGGGCGTCAGGTCTTGGGTATGCGGCGCTTGTGGAGCTCTTGATTGAGCTGGGGTTTGAGCAGTTTGCGTCAAAACATTCGCTGCGCACGGATCGGGGCTGATATGTCTGACGCGCATGTATATCCTTCCGGCTGTTATTTTTCGTCTCTGCACGATATTGCCGGCAAGCGCATAACGGTGATGGGGCTCGGCCTGAACGGCGGCGGCGAGGCGTCTGTGCGGTTCTTTTTGCGGCACGGCGCGTTTGTTACGGCAACGGACATAAAATCAGGTGATGAGCTTGTGCCTACGCTTTCTTCGCTTGAGTCTGACCCATCGCTTGATCTGCGGCGGCTGCGGCTGGTGCTTGGCCGCCACGATATGGCGGACTTTGCCAACGCCGATGCAGTGATCAAGAATCCGGGCGTCAAGTACGAAGGCAATCCGTATCTTGCCGCCGCAAAGGTAATTGAAACCGATATATCGGTGTTTCTTTCGCTGTCGCAGGCGCCGGTGATTGCCGTTACCGGAAGCAAGGGCAAGTCTTCAACGGCAAGCGCAATACACTATGGGCTCTCGCACGCGGGGTTCCGTTCGTTTTTGGGCGGAAACATTACCGTGAGCCCGCTGTCGTTTCTTGAGCGGACTGATGGGCTTACGCCGGTTGTACTTGAGCTGTCAAGCTGGCAGCTTGCAGACTTGCGCGGGCGCGGCGTGCTCAAGCCGAAGGCTGCGGTGCTCACAAAGATCGTGCCCGACCATCAGAACTGGTACGGCAGCATGGAGCGGTATGTCGCCGACAAGAAGCTCATTTACGCAGATCAGGACAGCCATTGCTGGACGATATGCGAGTCTCCCGAGAACGACACGGAAAGCGCCGTGTGGGGCGGGATATTTGGAGAGGAAACGCCGGGAACTCCGCTCTATTACGCAGATAAGCCGCCGAAATATGGCGCGGGATATGGCGCATGGTTTACCGCCGCCGGAAAGGGTGTTGTCTGCCTGCCGCCGACGGTCAGCGGAGAGCCGCGCATCCATGCCGCTGACGGTATGCCTCATGCGGCGCTTGACCGGCTGCGCGTGCCCGGCAGGCATATGCGCGTGAACGCGCTGAACGCGGCGCTCGTGATGTCGCTGTTCGGCGCCGCGCCCGAGCAGACAGCCGAGATACTGGCGCAGTGGCCCGGGATTGAACACCGGCTTGAGTTCTTTCATGAATGGGCAAACGGACACGGCGCGCGCGCCGCGTTCTATAACGATTCCGCAGCGACTGTGCCTGAAGCGGCTGCCGCAGCTCTTTCGGCTTTTTCTGTACCGCTGCATCTGATCTGCGGCGGCGCTGATAAAAACCTCAACTTTGAGCCGCTTGCGCAGGCGCTTTCGTCTGCACAGCTGCGGCCGGCGTCGCTGTGGCTGCTTGCCGGTTCAGGCACTGATAAGCTTTGCGCGCTGCTTGAGCCGCGCGGCGTTGAGGCGCACGGTCCGTATGATTCGCTTGAAACGCTTTTGTGCGAGCTGCGCGGCGCGCTTTCAGGCGCGTGTGCGGCACGCGGAGAACAGGCGGTGGTGTTTTCTCCGGGTGCGACGTCGTTTAATATGTTCCGAAACGAATTTGACCGCGGCGCAGTCTTTAAAGAATTGGTGCGCCGCATCTTTTCGTGAGCCGAAGCCGCGCGCATAAAAAAGCCGCCGCACGCTGTGAGCGTGTGCGGCGGCTTTTTTATGCAGCGCGAAGGGGCTCCTATTTCCAGAGGTTTGCGCGTATGAACGTGTCTTTTCTGTCATAGCCGACAGAAATAATGCCGACGCGTGAACCTGAGAATTCCTCGATAAAGTCTACATACGCGCGCGCGGCGGGCGGCAGCTCTTCGTATGAACGGCAGTGTTTAAGCGGCTGCTTCCAGCCTGCGAACCGCTTAAGCACCGGTTTGGCGCGGTTAAGCTCGCCGATGCTTGACGGAAAATCAGCCGTCTGTACGCCGTCTATATCGTAGGCGATGCACGCCTCGATGGTGTCAAGCGAATCGTAAATATCGAGGTGTGTGAGCACCAGTTCATCGATTGAGTTGACGCGGCACGCATATCTGAGCGCGACAAGGTCGAGAAAACCGCAGCGGCGCGGGCGGCCCGTCGTTACGCCGTATTCCCTGCCGGTGTCGCGGATAAACGTGCACAGCTCGCTCTGCGTCGTGTCGTTAAACTCTGTCGGCATCGGGCCGTTGCCGACGCGCGTGGAATACGCCTTGAACACGCCGAGTACTTTGTGTATGGCACGCGGCCCGATACCGGCTCCGCACGCGGCGCCTGCCGCGCATGAAAGGCCCGACGACACGTACGGGTAAGTGCCTGAGTCTATGTCGAGCAGCGCGCCCTGCGCGCCTTCAAGCAGTACGTTTTTGTTCCGGTACCGCCACATTTCGGCGGTGATATTCACTTTCATCGTGAGAAGGCGGTCTGTGTACTCTGCAAGAAACGCGCGGTCTTCGTCCTCAAGCTCGGCAAGCTTTTCGTCCCACTCAAGGTCGGCAATGCGTATGCCGTCGCGTTCCGATTTCATGGAATAGGTGGTGCCGATGCCGCGGCCGGTAGTGCCGATCGGCTTTTTGCGCAGCGCGTCGCGTTCCTTATCGAGACGGCGGTAGCGCGGAAGCACGATGTGCGCGCGGTCCGAAATAAACACGCGGCCCTGCCAGTCTATGCCGCGGTCGGCAAGCATCTGCAGTTCCGCAAAGAGCGCTTCTGGGTCTATGACCATGCCGGTGCCGAGATAGACGTTTTTGTCCGGGTACAGTACGCCTGACGGAACAAGGTGCAGCGCGTACTGTTCATCGCCGATGACAATCGTGTGTCCCGCGTTTGCGCCGCCTGAATAGCGCACAATCGCGTCTGCGCCGCCTGCCAGATAATCTACGATTTTTCCTTTGCCTTCGTCTCCCCACTGGGCGCCGATCACAACTACATTCATAAAACTATGCCTCTCACGGTATAGAATAGCG
>DXHG01000093.1 GCA_019113455.1 Candidatus Treponema faecavium
CTGATGAGAGCCGCAGACAATGGTTACGCGGATATTGTCCGGTTGCTGCTTGACGCGGGCGCGGATGTCAATGCGGAAGATCAAAACGGCGGGACAGCGCTGATGAGAGCCGCAGATAATGGTTACGCGGATATTGTCCGGATGCTGACTGAGGCGGGTGCGCAAAACTAAGTCGCAGCCTGCGCACATGGGTGGGCTAGGCACGCGCCGGCAAGGCGCCGGAAGGCTGGTTTGTCTTATGGTGCAGTCTTAGATTCAGCGAAGCCACGACAGCGCGCACGGCAATCGGGAGGGCGCGCCGGAAAATGCGCTGAAAGCCTGTTTTGTGTCATGGTGTAATCTTTGGTGCAGCGAAGCCACCGATTGCCGTAAACGCGCTGTCTCTACCGCTCCGGAAATCAGGGAGGCGCACTGTTAAGCGCCGGTGGCGCGCGTTTCTACGGGACTTTTTCCGTAACGTGGTAGGAACTTGAACGCCGAAAAAGCGGAAGCGTTCAAGTTCCTTTCCTTTTTGTGGAAAAGTACCCCCAAAGCCGGCGCCTTTCCGTCACGTCCGGGATGACGGCTCATAGCGGTAGAGACGGCGCATTTTGGACGGGCTTGCTTCGCTGAAACTGTGGTTTCACCGATAGGCAAACCCGGCAGACAGGCGCATAATAGGCTCGCACCCGCCCGTCCAAAATGCGCCGTCTGTTGCGCAGGCTCTACCGCTACGGGCTTCCGGCAGGCGGGCGCCGCCGCCGCGTGCCCTTCTATTAAATTGCGGGCTATTAAATTGCAGGCTGTCTGTTTATTTGTCCTCAATGGGCAGGGTATGCTGTTTTAAAAACGAACGATTGTCCCAGCAGCCCCGCTGAAAGCGGATTTTGCCATTTACGACATGAAAGAACCCGCCGCTGCGCAAGCCTAACGGGTCTTTCCATTCAGGAATTGCCCATTGCCCGTCTTCAAAGATGTTTTCTGCAATGGCGGTCATATCCGCGGCGGCAAATTCCTGCACAAACATCTCGCGGATTGCTGCAATGCCGGAAACAGGAGCGTTTGCTGCCTGATGATTTACCGCGTTTTCGTGATACAGGCTCGCAATTTCTTCTGCGCCGTGCGCGTTAAATGCGTCAACCCATTTGCATACCTCCCGTTTAATTGCCGCCGTTTTCCGTACCCGCCAGCCGCTCAACAACATCGGCAATATCTGAATCGATGCAGACGGAGCGGTCTGCAATCTCCTGCGGCGCAAATGCTTCTCCGCGGTTAATGCAGACATAGACCGCGTGCGGGTTCTGCGCCGTCAGCTTCCAGAACGGATACTTGATGATTCCCGGCGTGTTTGCGCCGACGCCCAGTTCCAGATACAGGACGCGCGCGCGTTCATGGCGGCGAATAAAATCCGCATAGCGTTCTGCGGCGTTATGCCAGCCTTTGTCTTCGACAAATGTGCCGTCAGCGCGCAGGTTCATCGACATCGGTTCTCCGCAGACGGGGCAGCGGGGAACGAGTTTGCTCGGGATTTTCATATCCTTCTGTTCGTCAAGCATCTGCCTGACCGCGCCGTAATTGTCGTACGTTTTTTGATGGCAGGGGCGGGAACACTGCCAGAGCCCGTAGTCGCCCTGCGTGTAAAAGAGCCGCTTTTTATCAAAGCCCGCTTTCTGAAAGCAGTGATCCACGTTTGTCGTAAGCACAAAATAGTCCGTGTCCTGCATGAGCTGCAAAAGCTGCTGATACACCGGTTTGGGCGCATCTGCGTAGCGGTTGATCCAGATATAGCGGCTCCAGTACGCCCAGTGTTCCTCAAGCGAGGTGAACGGGTAAAAACCGCCGGTGTACATGTCTGTAAAGCCGTACTGCCGGATAAAATCAGCGAAATGCTGTTCAAAGCGCCTGCCGCTGTATGTGAACCCTGCCGCCGCAGAAAGTCCCGCTCCCGCCCCGATGACAACTGCGTCCGCCGCGGTAAGCGCCCGGCGCAGCCGCTCAATGCGCGCCAAGGATATTCCGGTAGATGTCATAATCCGTCTCCTTAAACACATTGAAAATCACGCGCACCGTGTTATGGTGTTCCCGCTGCCATGTGCGGACAGTTTCTGCGGCAATTTCTGCCGCCGCCTGGTTTGGAAAGTGAAATTCCCCGGTAGAGATGCAGCAGAACGCAACGCTTTTAAGCCCGTTTGCTGCGGCAAGCTCAAGGCAGGAGCGGTAGCAGCCGGCAAGCTCCGCGCGGTTTTGCGGCGTGACGCTTCCGTGCACAATCGGGCCGACCGTGTGCAGCACATGGCGGCAGGGCAGGTTATAGGCGCGCGTGATTTTTGCGCGGCCCGCGGGTTCTTCGTTTTTTTGCGCCGCCATAATGCGCGCGCATTCAAGCCTGAGCTGCACGCCGGCATAGGTGTGGATGGCGTTGTCTATGCAGCCGTGGCACGGGGCAAAGCAGCCGAGGAGTTGGCTGTTTGCGGCATTGACAATCGCGTCAGCCGCGAGCGTTGTGATATCCCCTTTCCAGAGACAGATGTCCGGTTCCACTGGGGCTAAATCTGCAATGCGTACAGCGCCGCGTTCTGCAAGGAGTTCCTGCAGGTACTCATCCTGCACACAAAGGAATTCATCGCTTGCCGGACGCGGCGGACGCACATTCATGAGCGCGCGCAAAAGCTGGCGCCTGTCTGCCTGAGCATCGGGAACCGTGATTTCCCCGTATTCCGCTGATTCGGCGAGCAGCCAGCGAATCAAAAAATCAAGCCGTTCCTGCTGTGTCATGTGTTTCTCCTTTGTATAACCG
>DXHG01000094.1 GCA_019113455.1 Candidatus Treponema faecavium
GTGTTCGCCAAGCCCGCAGTATATCGCCGCGTCAGGCGCTGCCTCAAGAATATACCAGCACTCGCTCTTGCCGCAGCACTGCCCATGCGCGCGCGCGTATGCGTCATCGGGATGCACCTGCACAGACAATACATCATCAGCCTGTATTATTTTAATCAGCAGCGGATAGTCCGGACACACGGAATCCAGCGCCTGCCGGTTATCTCCAATTTTCAAAAGCGACTGCCCGCTCGGATGCACCGAAACGAGCCAGCGCTCATATCCCCACGGATATTCCCTGATATACGGAATCAGCTTAACCATATCACTCTTGTCCAAAAATACCGCTCATGTTTTGCAGTCCCGCATACTGTATAAGGAGCGCGGTATCTGTGTCAATATTGCCGGTTACTGATCCAGTATCGTGATTTCCACGCGGCGGTTGCGTTCACGGCCTTCTTCCGTCGTATTATCTGCAATCGGCCGCTCGCCGCCAAAACCGCGCGCAAAAATATGGTATTTGTCTTTTACGCCGAGCTCTATCAGGTATTCCGCAACAGCGGCGGCGCGCTGCTCTGACAGCGTCTGCCTTGCGCCCGCGCTGCCGGCAAGCGCCGTGTGACCGCTTATCAGCAGATCGTTGTCGGGAAACTGCCGCAGAATATCGGCAATCTGGCGCAGCTTGAGCCGTTCCGAATCTTCAAGCTCTGCGGAATCCGGCTTGAACTGGATATTCTCAATGCGTATCGTTAAGCCTTCGTCTGCAACGCTTACTTCCGTATTCTCAAGCCCCAGATCGCGTATCCTGTCCTGCACAAACGCGAGATTCTCGCTGCTGTCCGTATCCCGCGGCGTCCGCTCTACTTCGGCGTGCGCGGTTCCTTTAAATTCAAACGTATTGCCGTATGCGGTTTCAATGATAATTCTGAAGTTTTCGGTATAATGGTCTATCTGACCGGCTTCGTTGTCCCAGAATATCGTCTGATGCGAATAGCCCATCGTTGACGCAGGATAGTCTTGCCACAGCAGGTCTATATCGCTTGCGGCCCGTCCGGCGTCAGGCGGCAGCGGCTGGGGGCTTTCAAAGAACATGTTGTAGCGGCAGCTGATCTGATGCAGCACGCGTCCGTCTTCGGCGGGAATGGTTCCTTCATACGTATACGACGCCGCAAACGGCACCGTGTACGGCGTCTGTATATTAAACGACATCCGCAAATCGTGCGCCTCGTGGCCTTCGGCAACCCACGTGTCCCCGACCTGCACGTCGTAATCAGGGAACAGCGGTACGTCGCGCACAACCGGCATAAAGTATGTGTCCTCCATTGTGTATTTGCCGAGCCGTGACCGCGTAAAAATGCTTCGGTACTCGTTTCCCCACGAGAACGTCTGTCCCGCTGCGCCAAGCGCCGTTTCGGATGTCATAAACACCGCGTCATGCACGCCGTTTCCTTCTTCGTCCGCGTCGGTTATTGTTACCGCTATGCGGTTAAGGATCTCGGCCTGATGGCTGAATTCGCCGTTCACAATAACATCTTCTTCTACCACAGACAATATCCGGTACGCGTCTCCCGCCGCGTACTTAAACGCAAATGTTTCTCCTGCAACGCCGCAGACACAACAAGAAAATACTATGCAAACACACCACTGTATCGGTTTCATGCCGCCGTCCCCTGATTCTTATTTACTATAAAAAACTGTTATGCTATAGTATCGGCATGAACACACCGGTCAAATACACTGCAACATATACCGTGCCTTCAAGCCGTCTCGATCCCAAGTGCCGCTTTTCGCTTGACGGCGTGCTGAGCCTCACGCAGGATTTAGCGGCGTCTCATTACGGCAGCGGCGGGCTTTCGATTCCGCATTTGCAGCGGAAAGGGCTCACGTGGGTCATTACCAAGCAGCATTTTGAATTCAGCGAATATCCGCTGTGGCTCGATACTATCGAAGCGGCTACCTGGGCAAAGCCGGTAAAAGGGCCGTTCTGCTACCGCGATTTTACGATGCGCTACGCCCCGCAGGGCAAAAAGGCCTCGCTCGGCGCGGCGCTCGCGCAGGAACACAGCATACCGGATCAACACACGCCGCTGTGCGCGGGCACATCGTGCTGGATGGTGCTTTCGCTGGCGGATAACCATCCGGTCAAGCCAGACACTTCCATTTTCGGCACGCTGCCGTTCTGCGATGATAACGCGCTGCCTTCCGTATTTCCGCGCATTCCGCTGTGCGATACGTGGGACAGCGAACTGTACATGGAACCGACCGGCAGCGACATAGACATGAATCAGCACGTCAACAATCTTAACTACGTGCACTGGGTTGTATCAGGCGTGCCGGTGTCTGTGATGCAAACATCCCTGGTCAAAACGCTCGACACGTATTTTATTTCATCGGCAAAATACGGGGAAAAACTCATCTGCCGCCTGCGCTGTCTGGAACAGGAGAGCGGCATGTACGAATGTATCCATTCAATTATCAGGGCTGCCGATAAAAGCGAGGTTTTCCGCGCACGCACCGTCTGGGCACCGGAAGCAGCGCTCTCGCGGGAACTCCGCATTGACTGACGAATCCGTTCTCCGCTGTCTCACGCACAGCCTTGCCGCACACCCGCTGCTTGCGGCGGCACTCATAGCGTGTGCGGCAGCGGCGCTGTGCGCTGCTGCGTTTTTCATAGGGCGCGCGTGGGGCAGACTTGAAGCGCAGAAGAACCAGCACG
>DXHG01000095.1 GCA_019113455.1 Candidatus Treponema faecavium
GTCGGCATAAAGATAAAGCTCTGCAATTTAAAATACACGCCGAGTACCGCAACCGCCGTCGGCGTAAACACGATGAGAATCTTATTCAGCCCGAAAATCATGATGGAGCCGATAGAAACCATTATAATAGAAGGAATCCCGACTGCGTAAATGCCTTTGATAATCTGCGCCGACGGGCGGAACCGGCGGAGCGTTACGTGCAGTTCGTGATTTTTTGTTCTGTTAAAATAGAACGCGAGCGCCGCGGCGATAATCTGCCCGACAACGGTTGCAAGCGCGGCGCCGGCAACCTCAAGGCGCGGAAAGCCGAACAGGCCGAATATCATGATGGGGTCAAGGATAATATTGATAATCGCGCCGAGCCCCTGCGTAATCATCGTGTAAAACGTCTTGCCCGTCGACTGCAGCAGGCGTTCAAGCGTAATCTGGAAAAAGACGCCGAAACTCAGGATACAGCAGACGCGGATATAGTCGCTGCCGTAGCGGATAATTTCAGGGTCGTCTGTCTGGGCGGAAAAGAATACAGTGCTGAAAAACAGCGCAAACAGCATGAACAGCACATAACTGAGGAACGCGAGAAAAAGGCCATTGTTTGCGACCTTGTTTGCCCGTTCAAACGCTTTTTCGCCGAGGCTGCGCGACAAAAACGCATTGATGCCGACGCCGGTTCCGGTGCCCACGGCTATCATGAGATTCTGCACCGGAAACGCGAGCGATACCGCAGTAAGCGCGTTTTCGCTCAGCTGCGCAACAAACATGCTGTCTACTATATTATAGAGCGCCTGCACAATCATCGAGATAATCATCGGCAGCGCCATGCTTATAAGCAGCCGGTTAACCGGCATAACTCCCATCTTATTTTCAGCGGAACCGCTTGCCGTGTACTGCGTTTTGTCCATACCTGATCTACTCCCTTGCGTACTGATGCGAGATGCAGACAATATAATAGCAAAAAACAACAGTGTTTGTCATTATATGTTTGATAATACATGGTTATTCATAGAATAGAAATGAATTGAATACGGATTCAGTGAAATATGACGCATAATCGCGTCTGTACGCAAAACACCGTATACCGAGCGGAACGCCTGTACCGGTATAGACTTTATCAGCTGTATAACAAATTAAGCAATTTGCCGATTGGAAAATTTTATTTTGCCATTTATCCGGAATGAATTTTGCCGTCGGCCAGCGAGACACTTGCAATCGGCAAACTTTTTATTTGCCGACGGCAAACTGAAAATTTGCCGTCGGCAAGTGCGCCGCTGGCCATCGGCAAATTTCTTATCGGATAAACGGCAAATATACATTTTGCCATCAGCAAATTTTTATTTTTTAAACGGGAAATCTGTCAGCCGACGGCAAACGCGCATCAGCGCACGCAGAAACCGAACCGCAGCGCCCAAAAGAAAAATGCCGCAAGTTTAGGGCTGCGCCCTAAGACAGCCTGGAGCGCAGCGGCACGCGTGCGGGCCGCATGTAAAAAAACTCCGCGCGCTCTGCGCAGCAGCTGCCCCCGTCTTGACGCGGCCGGTATTCTTGTTTTAGTATATATACTCAGTACATAAACCGCGGAGTTTTACTTGTCCATGAGAAAACAGGTTGTCTCTCTGATTCTTTTTGCGGCAGCGACGGCTGCTTTCGCTCAGATTACAACGGCAAGCAGCTATTTTAATTCCGTTTCGGAATTTTACGCAACGATACATGATTATGAAGTACATATGGATATTACGGTAGGCAGTTCCCGTATGGCTGCTCAGGCGTCGTTTAAGCGCCCCGATCTGCTGCGCATAGATTTTTCCAATCCCGAGAGTCAGACGATTTTATTCAACGGAGATAT
Source organism: Candidatus Treponema faecavium (assembly GCA_019113455.1). Taxonomy (GTDB): domain Bacteria; phylum Spirochaetota; class Spirochaetia; order Treponematales; family Treponemataceae; genus Treponema_G; species Treponema_G faecavium. Next base: position 1,841 of record DXHG01000095.1, read on the forward strand.
GCTTACGATATATCTGCCCGGGCCCGCTGCTATACTGAATCAGTCGGTAACGGATTCGGACACGGGGCAGGGGATGAGCCTTGCGACGCCGCAGGGACTGGCGCTGATGAGCCGCTACTATTCGATTGCATATGAGACGGGCCAGGATCCGGTTCCGCTTGAGGAAGGTTCCGACGAACTTGTCGTTAAACTCGTGCTTTCGCGCAAAAACACGACGGAAGGGTTCAGGCGTATCCTTTTGGCAATTGATGCGCAGACAAAGCTTATCCGCAGGGTAGAGGCGCTGACAACGCAGAACGAGACAATAACGTTTTTATTTTCGGATTATGCCGTCAATCAGGGAATCCCGGATCAGCGGTTTATCTACGATCCGCCGTCGTCGGCAAACATATACAATAATTTCCTGTTTTCTGAGTAAGGAGCGCAGCGGTTGTGGAGAAATTCGGCGAGATTCTGAAAAATACGCGGGAAGCAAAGAATATAGATATAGAAACGGTTGAAGCGGAAACGACAATTGCGCGGCAGTATATTATCGCGCTTGAAGCGGAAGACCTGGCCGCGTTTCCCGGCGAGCCGTACCTTGTGGGATTCCTGCGCAATTACGCAAATTTCCTGGAACTGGACGCAGACCGCATTGTTGCGCTGTATAAGGCAAAAAAACTGCAGGAAATGCCGACGCCTGAGGCGCTGCTGAAAAAACCGAAGCCGCGCTATCTGGGGCCGGTCATCGGCATTGCGGTGCTGTTTTTGCTTGCCGGCTGTTTCTGCGTATACTGGTTTATATTCAGGACTTCGCAGCCGGCTGACAACGGCCGGATCGTGCTTTCTGCGCATGGACCGGCGCAGTACACGCTGTCTGAAGAGCCGCTTGAAAAACGGCTGTATGAAGGCGATGAGATTACTGTTCCCATGGGAGACGGAGAGGCGCCTGTCGTGATAACGGTCGCGAGTACGCTGTCGCTGTTTGCGCTTGAGGCGCCGGCGGGAACACTGTTTGTCGATTTGGGAGAAGAGATCGAGCTGGATATAGACGGAAAAAGCGGCACGGAGATTATCGTGTTCGTTTCTGATATTTCGCGCACCGATGCGTCTCTGGGCGCCGAGGTGCGGATGCTGCTGAAGAATCCCGACGCCGTTCCTGCCGCTGTTGATGAAAGTGCTATCCCGACTGAGTCCGCGGCTGCTGAAGACTACCTGGTGATTCTTGAGGATACGCGGGCGTATCCGTTCACCGTTAATTTTTCGTACCGTGCCGGATGCGTGTTCCGATATCGGACTGATAACGATGAGCCGATTGAGGATTACTATACGAGCGGCGACGTGCTCACGGCGCAGGCGCAGAACCGTATGCGCATCTGGGTGTCGAATATCGGCGCTGTTAAGCTGCAGGTGCTTGCTGACGGCAGATCACACGATCTTGAAATCGGCAGATCCGGCGTCGTCGTTGCTGAAGATATACGCTGGATACGGGATACCGACGGCATGTACAAACTTGTGGTAGCGGAACTTGACTAGTTTTTTTCTCGATCAGCACGGCTGCGCAAAGAATCAGGTTGACGGCGAGCTTATTATCGCGCGTCTTGAAGAGAAAGGGTTTGCGCGCGCCGGTTCCCCCGAAAACGCCGATATCATTATTATCAATTCGTGCGGCTTTATCGAAAGCGCGAAAAAGGAATCGCTCGATGCGCTCATGAGCGCGCGCGCCGCGTATCCGCACGCAAAGATTGTGCTTGCCGGCTGCCTTGCCGAACGGTACGCGGATGTGTTTAAGACGGAGCTGCCCGAGGCTGACGCGATATTCGGCAACGGCGACATAGACGCAGTCGGCGCGCTCGCTGACCGCGTGCTTGCAGGCGAGCGTCCGGTTGAAACGCCCGCGCAGCGCGGTGTGTGCAGCGGCGCGCGCCGTAAGCTGCTGGGGTATCCGGGTTCCGCGTACGTGAAGATAACCGAAGGCTGCGGCAACCGCTGCTCGTTCTGCGCGATTCCCCTGATACGCGGAGAGCTGCGCAGCAGGAGCGAAGCAGAAATCATTGCAGAGATTGAAGAACTGCTTGAACGCAATACGGCAGAGATAAACCTCATCGGGCAGGACATCGCCGCGTACGGTATGGACGGCACGGCTGCGCACGACCGGCGGCAGTGGCCGAGTCCGCCGTTTCCGCCGGTGCAGGCGCCGGTTCCTGAAACGCCGTACAAAAGCCCGCTTGCGCGGCTGCTTTCGCGCATATCCGCGCTTACAGGCAATTTTTGGGTGCGCCTGCTTTATATTCATCCTGACCATTTTCCGGCTGACATTATCCCGATTATTAAAAACGACGCGCGCATATTGCCGTATTTTGATATTCCGTTTCAGAGCGGCGCAGACGCGGTGATTACGGCGATGAACCGAACCGGCAGCTCAGCCGAATACCGCAGCCTTGCCGCCGCTATCAGACAGGAACTGCCGCAGGCGGTGCTGCGGACTACGTTTCTGACCGGATTCCCCGGCGAAACGGAAGCAGACGCTGCGCAGACGGCGGCGTTTCTGCGGGATACGGCGCCTGACTGGTCAGGGTGCTTTTCGTACAGCAGAGAAGAACACACGCCCGCCGCGCTGATGAAGCGGCAGGTGCCGCGCAAAACGGCGGCAGCGCGCGCACGGATGCTGACCGAGCTGCAGGAACAGATAACGGAGCGCCGCCTTGCGCAATATATAGGAAGCGAACAGACAATTCTTATCGAAGAACTGATTGCCGGAGACGAGGGCATTGCCGTCGGCAGGTGCTGGTTTCAGGCGCCGGAAGTTGACGGAACGGCTGTCGTCCGCTACGAGCTTGACGATGATGCCGCGTGTGCGGCGGTGCAGCCGGGGCTGTTTGTGCGCGCGCGCGTTATGGGCAGCGATGGCGTGAATCTTGACGCGCTCTTCATTGCGCCGCGGTAAGCGCCGGTATGCAGGACGTTTTGCACACCGCGGCAGGCGGCGGGCGGGAACCCGCGTACCTTGACGCGCTGAATCCGGAACAGAAAGCGGCCGTTGTGCACAGCGGCTCTCCGCTGCTCATCCTTGCCGGAGCCGGTTCTGGCAAAACGCGCGTTATCACGACAAAAATCGCCTATCTGATCTCAGAAACCTGCTGCGACCCCCGCTCCATCCTTGCCGTTACGTTTACCAAAAAAGCCGCGTCTGAAATGGCTTTCCGCGCGCGCCTCCTTGAACCTCGCGCGCAGTACACGCAGATTCGCACATTTCATTCGTTCGGCGCATGGTTTCTGCGGCTGTTCGCCGAGGCGGCAGGCATTGATCCCCATTTTACCGTATACGATGAAGACGACATGGCATCGCTGCTTACAGCGGCAAGGCCCGGGCTCCTGCGCAAAGAAGCCGCCCATATGGCGCAGTATATTTCCCGTGTCAAAGATTACTGCCTTGATTCCGACGCAGGCGATTTTTCTCCGGTGCACGTGCCGCGCCAGTTTGCCGACATCTACGCGCTCTATGAACAGGAGCTGCGGAAAACGGGCAATGTCGATTTCGGCGACCTTATTATGCTTCCGCTGCTGGTGCTGCGTGAGAACAGCGCCGTCAGGGCGCGCATGCACGAACGGTTCAGGGTGATTATGGTAGACGAGTATCAGGACTCAAACGTCGCGCAGTTTCTGCTTTTGCAGCAGCTTGCCGGCCCCGATACGTATGTGTGCGTTGTGGGAGACGACGATCAGTCTATTTACCGCTTCCGCGGCGCGGAAATAGGCAATATCCTGTCGTTTGAAAAACAGTTCCCCGGCACGCAGATTGTGCGCCTTGAGCGCAATTACCGGTCGGTTAAGCCGGTGCTCGACATTGCCGATGCGGTTATCGCGCACAACACCGCGCGGCTGGGAAAGACGCTCCGCGCTGAGCGTTCCGGCGGAAAAGAACCGGTGCTCGCGTTCCTTCCTGACCAGGAAGAAGAAGCGGCATACTGCGCGGAACTGATTGAGCGCTCTCATAAAAAAGGCTGCCCGTATGCCGACTGGGCGGTGCTCTACCGCACAAACGCGCAGTCTCTGTCGTTTGAAACGGAGCTGCTGCACCGCAAAATACCGTACACGGTCGTTGGCTCATTGAAGTTCTATGAGCGCGAAGAAATCAGGGATATGCTTGCGTTCTTAAAGTTTATTGCAAACCCGCGCGACACCGTATCGTTCGCTCGGATTGTCAATAAACCGGCGCGCGGCGTGGGGAAGGCGGCGCAGGCAAAGATACTGGCATACCTCTCGGCAGCGGCGCAGGCTGCAGAGCCGGAAGTGCGCGGCTGCCTTGACGCGTGCCGCGCGGCGCTCGGAGAGCTTTCTTCCCAGGCGCGCAAAGCAGTCAGCGAGTTTGCCGCGCTGGTTGACGAACTGCGTGCGGAGCTTTCGCTGCAAAAAGACGGCATCCCGCTTGCAGGCCGCCTTGCGCGGGATGCGGAAGAGGCGTCTGCGGAGGAGGAACAGCCTGAAGCGCGGCTTTCCGTATTTATTCAGACCGTTGCCGAACGCAGCGGTCTGCTTGAACATTACATTGATAAAGATAAAAATGATGAAAAAAAACAGAGACATAGAGAGCTTAATATATTAGAATTTATTAACAGTGCATTACTATATCCGTACTCGTTTTCAGGATTGCTTGATTTTCTCGATCACATAAAACTTGACCGCACACCCGAAACCGAACAGGGAGACGCACCCGACGCGGTGTCGCTCATCACGCTGCACAACACGAAAGGACTTGAGTTTGAGCGCGTTGTCATTACCGGCCTTGAAGAAGGCGTGTTTCCGCGCAGCGATAAGCGGGG
>DXHG01000096.1 GCA_019113455.1 Candidatus Treponema faecavium
TACGAACCCGCCTGGGCAAGCACCATAATGAGCGCGTTCTGCCTGAGATACGTGCTTTTTCCCGCCATATTGGGGCCGGTAATGAGCGCGAATGTCTTATCGCCAAAATCGATGCTGTTCGGCACAAACTCGCCCGCCGGCAGATGCAGCTCGACGACGGGATGGCGTCCGTTTTCTATGCAGAACACGCCGCCTTCTTCAAACTCAGGGCACACCCAGTCCTGACGCACCGCCGCGTACGCAAGCGCCGCCGCAACATCAGTGCGCGCTATTTCATGCGCTGTTTCCATCAGATACGGCACAAAAGAGCGCAGCCGTACCCGTATCTCAAGAAAGAGCGCGCGTTCCATCGCAATAATCTGCTCGCCCGCGCTGTTCAGTTCTTCTTCCAGCTGCTGCAGCCGTTCTGTCGTGTAGCGGTCTCCGTTTACGAGCGCGCGGCGGAGTATAAAATGCGGCGGAACCGAATCGAGTTTTCCCTTGGATACTTCAAGATAATATCCCTGCGCGCGGTTATAGCGCACTTTCAGCGTACTGATACCGGTGTTTTTGCGTTCCTCTTCAACGTACGAGTCGAGAATCGTGTTAAAGTTATCGTGAATCTCATGCAGGCGATCAAGTTCCTGCGACCAGCCGCGCTTAATGAGATTGCCCTCTGTGAGGACAACCGGCGGGTCATCGGCTACTGCGTTCGCAATCAGCTCGCTGATCGTTGTTGCATCAGCAAGATCAGCGCCTGAAAAATCAAGCTGATCCGTTTCGCGGCGCACCGTCATCCATGCGTCAAGGCTCACGCGCAGCGCCTGCAAGTCTTTTGCGTGAGCGCGCTCCATTGCGATGCGGCCGGCAAGGCGTTCAATATCGAGGATGCCCGAAAGCGCTGCGCGCACCGTTTTAAGCACGGCAGGCGCTGCAATAAACTGCGCAATATGCTCCTGCCGGCGGCGGATTTGCGCAATATCGCGCAGCGGAGAAAGAAGGCGCTGCCTGAGCATGCGGCTTCCCATCGCGGTAACGGTATACTGCACCGTCTCAAGCAGCGTGTAGCGGCTCGTGCCGTCGTGCAGGTTGGCGATCAGTTCAAGGTTTCTCCGCGACGCGGCATCCATGACGACAAAATCAACGTCGCGGTATATCTCAATGCCGGTAATGTGCGGAAGCTCCGCGCCGGTTGTTGAGGCGGCGTATTCCAAAAGAAAACCGGCGGGCGCTATCTCAGGCGCATCTTCTTCAAGGGAAAAGGATTTAAGCGTTACGGTCTGAAACTGTTCGGTAAGCCGCTTATACGATAAATCTCGGGAAAACTTCCAGTCAGGGAAATACGATACAGCTATCCCTCCGTACCCGGAAAGCACAGTCTGCACCGCCGCGTCGACCTGCAGCGACTGCGGGAGCAAAAGTTCGCGCGGCTGGCAGCGGCCAAGCTCCTTTGCAAATTCAGCTTCCATATCGGCGGCGCGCCAGTCTGTCGCCGCAAACACGGACGTAGACACATCAATATAGGCAAAACCTGCCCTGCCATGCGCAACGCAGAGCGCCGCAAGAAAGTTGCCCGCCCCCTGCTCAAGAAATTCCTCTTCTATTGCCGTTCCCGGCGTTATAGTTTCTATAACTTTGCGCTCTGCAAGCCCGCGCCCGCCTGCCGGCAGCGAAATCTGTTCGCAGATGGCGATTTTTTTCCCGATACGCAAAAGGCGCGCTATATATATTTTGGCGGCATGGTACGGGATGCCGCACATTTTATGATTGGCGCGGTGCGTCAGCGTCAGATTCAAAAGACGGGATATTTCTTCCGCGTCTTCGTCAAACATCTCGTAAAAATCACCGAGTCTGAAAAAAAGCACTTCGTTTTGATGCTGCGCCTTTATCGACCGGTACTGCTGCATAAGCGGCGTCAGAGCATCAGACATCTGTTTTGTTTTTACAACCCCAGCGCGCTGATAACCTGATCTGTAACGTCAACTGACGGGCTGTACCACAGTATGCCGTTTGCCTGCTGCAAACTGAGTATCATGCTGTAGCCGCCGTTTTCCGCTATGCGCCCCAGCGTATCGTATAATTTCTGGTAGAACTCATCTGACGATTCAAGAGATCTGCGCAGAGACTCAAGCTCAATATTTTTCGCATTCGTATACTCAGTCAGATATGACGTACGCTGCGTTATCTGGCTTTCAAGACGAAGCGCGGCGGCGTCATTACCGTTTTTCTCCTGTTCCAGCTTCTGTTCCTGCAAATCGCGCAGCTCCTGCGTCATGCGGTCAACTTCTTTCTGAAATTCCGCTTTCTTTGATTCATAGCTGCGCACCGGAGCCGTGTCTCTGAAATATGCCGCGTACACGCGGGACGTATCTACAACGCCGAACTTGGTTATATCCTGCGCATATGCCGCCGGCAGTACTATGCAGGCAAGCAGCATACAGATACTCAGTTTTCTTCCGATACATCCGTTCATCATTACCCTCACTATACTCTGCAATCAGCGCGCTGTCATGTTAAAGGAAAGCACAAATGTCGGCGCGCCGATTTTATCAACAAGATCTTCAGACGTATTAAGCCACTGTACCGAACCGTCTTCAACTTTAAACGGCCACGCCAAAAGCAGGCGCAGCGGGAACTGCGGCATGGAGAAACGCAGACCGATGCCCCAGCTGAAATACCAGTCCTCAACGGAAAGCGCAGAGAACATATCCGCAGCCGTATCCGTAATCGCCACTGCGTCAAAGAAGCCGTCAAACGCAAGGATATTCGGCACAATCGGGATGCGCAGCTCAACGGTATTGTTCCACTGCGCCATACCGCGGTGTTTATTGTAGATGGCGTTCCAACCGCGGCCGATAAACATGCCGTCAATGTACAGCTGATTGCTGAACCCGGGCTTATAGAGCATATTCGGCGGGAGCTGCATATCAATAGAAGAAAACAGCGCAAGCACCGCTTTAAGGCTCCAGGACTCAAATACCGGCACGTTCAGCAGCGTAAAGTACAGCTCCCCCTGCAGTTTATTTCTGAAAAAGAATTCGTTTTCCACAGTCGGGATAAGGCCGTACCACGAAAGCGTGTTTTTAAGGAACCAGCCGTTTGACGGATCGTAGTTTATATCGCGGTCGTCAAGCGCCACGGCGCCGTATATGGAGTTCTGTAATCCCCAGCTGCCGTGATACTCCGCTATAGTAGAATCATATGGTTCGTACATATCCGCGTCGTAGATATTCTGCATCAGCGTGCTGTTCAGTCCGCCTGAAACAGTCAGAATCGCAAACGTCGGCTGCCAGCGCCGTCCGACGCCCGCGCTGAACGTAAACGCCCACTGTTCGTAATCAAAGTAATAGTTTTCCTGATCGATGCCGTCGGGAAGGAACATCGTCTGAAGCGACGTAAGCTTGCTGTGAGATACTTCCGCGCCGACGCTGAAGCTCAGCGGTATGCCGAACAGCCAGTTGTCTCCGTAACTGACGCCAAGCGACTGCTGTTCCGTAGAAAGCATCACGTTTGCGCCGACGGTGCGTCCGGTGCCGAATATGTTCCTGTCTTCCCATTTTGCAAACAGCGATATCGGCAGCGCATCGGGGTCTGAAATGCCTGAAAAAGTCAAGCCGAATTCGATTGAGGTTGTGGACTGCTCCGCTACCGTAATAACAAGATCAGACAAATAATCTTCTGATCCCGGCATGATTTCCGGCACCACCGCAGAGAAATACTGCAGGTTGAACAGGTTTCTCAGGCTGTTTACGATTTTTGTCTTTGAATAAATGTCTCCCGGTTCAACCAGCAGTTCCCGCCGGATAACGTAATCTTTTGTTTTCTCGTTGCCTTGGATAATGATATTCTGAATATGGCTGCGCGGGCGCTCTATAATAGAGAACGTACACGAAATTGTCCGTGCAGACGGATCTTTTTGTATATCAGGCATAAAACCGTTTCCGGTATATCCGTTCTCATAATACAAATCGGCAACAGCGGAACAGCCTGCCATAAAGCGCGTCTGATTATACACCGCGTTATCCTGCAGACCGATAAGGCTGCGCAGCTCCTCATCGGTAAAAATAGTGTTGCCTTCAAATGTAATGCCGCCGAACGTATACTGACTGCCTTCCTGAATGACAAATTCAAGCGTCAGCTCATCCCTGTTTTCTTCTTCGTTGTATGTTGTCGTGCGGATAACATCGAGTACGGCGGCGTCGGCATAGCCGCGGTCGTGGTAGTACGTTTCTATAACCTGCCGGTCAACTTCAAGCTGCGCCTCCTGAAACGCGCCTTTGTTAAACAGCCCTGCCTCTTTCAGCGTCAGCTGGCCGCGCAGCGTTTTTTCGGTTACGACCTGATTGCCCTGAAACGTAATCGCCGTGATTACCGTCGCTTTGCCTTCCTGTATATGGAAGGTAACTTCAACGCCTGAGTCCGTTTCAACTGCCTCGGACGTTACGCGCACGCCGGTAAAGCCCTTTTTCAGATACGCATCGCGGATCGCGCGCTCATCCACCAGCAGTTTTGACGCGGAATAAATGTCTTTTACTTTCAGCGACACTGCGTCCTGCAGTTCTACCGAGCGCACGCTGCGGTTGCCGGTAAATAATATTTTTGACACAACCGGCCGTTCGGTTATTACAAAGCGAAGCACGCAGCCGGAACGCTCGGCGTCCCATGCCGATACTTCCGGCTCTATCGTATTAAAGTAGTCGAGCGAATACAACCGGTTCAGAATTTCCATATACAGCTCATCAGTAAACGGCTGATTTATATACGGCGCTGTAATGCCTTCAAGGTCAACGCTGCTGATATTATTGAGGCCTTCAAATTCAATCAGCTTTACCGGCGTGTTATAGTACCAGCCGTCAGACGACTGCGCGGCAAGCGGAATAAAAAAACCTGTCCACATGAACAGCACCGCTGCAGCCGCCGCAGCATATACACGTCTTGCATACATTTCTGTTTTTTCTCCTCACAAGGGGCATCATAAAGCCAGTTTCCACGATAAACTGATAGAAGTCGCTTCAACCAGATTTATATCAGACGAATCTATTTCAGGCGCAATCCCAAAACGAATCGTCGCAAACGGCGCGCTCATTTCAAAACCAAAGTCGGGTTGAAACACAATGCCGCCGGAGCTGCCGCCCTGCCGTTGTTTTACTTCGTCGTACGATAAATGCAGCAGCGCGTCAAGATAGATCGAACTGCCAAAGTATTTACCAATATAAACAGTCGTGTTATCAAGAAAGTTACCGATAGACAGCTCGTTTCTTGCTGAGTCGGAATTATCCATCAGCTGTTTAGACACATTCTGCAATATCATCGTGCGCATAGAGAATATATCAAGATTCAGCAGGTCACGCAATATTTCCTCTAATTTCCTGATGCCGAGCACCTGCACACCGTAATCAAGACCGGCAAATACCGCGTCAACGCCCGATTCTATATCGGCAGACAGTATCTGACCGAGGATTTCCATGATTTCCTGTTCCGATTTCGGCGGCGAGGCCGTATACGTCGGAGAAAACTCACTGAGCAGCTGATTTTCCGCAGACAGCGTAATGCGCACCTGCCGTCCGTCTTCGTCCCGCTCGCGCGTCTCGGCGCGCACAGTTATGCGCGGGTCAGTCAGGCTGCTTGTTTCGTCAAACACAATGCGGCCCTCGCGCAGATAAAAGTTCCTGTTCACATATATCACTTCACCGCCGCGCAGCACCACATCGCCAAACAGCTCGGCGGAACCGCTGCCCGTGTCGGACTCAAACATGAGCGTCGTATACGGCGCGACAAGGCCGCGCAGCAGCGGATCAAAGCGAATCTCTACCTTATTCAGCGTCTGCAGCTCAAGCGCCGTATGCACCGGAATCCTTCTGCGGCTGCGGGTATCCGGGGTCTCGTCTGCATCAGAACCGCTGAACGCTTTTATAAAATCACCCTGAAAAAAATCATTCTGAAAATCAGATGTAAAGAGCGACACCGTCGTATCCTGCGCATACAGCGAACCGCTGATATTCACCTCGGACAAAGATGCATTGATATATATGTCGCCGCCGCCTTCTCCCAGCACGCGCACACCGGGAACCTGCACGTCGACAGGAATATTGCTCTCAGGCGGCGTATGTATCGCAAGCGCAACATGATCAAAAAGCCAGCGGTCAAACACCAGCTGCAAGTCAAGCACAGCACTTCCCGTTCCGCCGATGTCAAACAGCTCGTTATCGATGCGCAGTATGTTTTCTTCAATCACGGCAAGCGCCAGAGGCGATGTGATATGAGATGGAACATAATCGGGACACGACAAGTCTGCCTGCTGCAGCGTAAGTTCTCCGGCAAACTCAGGATCTGACACGTAGCCGGTTATATCAAGCGTTCCAGAAACGATTCCGCCGTGCACGGTTATAAACGGATACGAAAGCAGGTTTGTAAAATACGACATATCGGCAAACATATCGGCAAAATGCAGATCAAGCGCCGACTGCCGCACGCTGCCGGTCATCACAAACCTCACCGGCAGCACCGAGCCAAGCGTGAGCGAAACATCGCCGGTATCCAGCGCATACCCGCTGATACCGGTATTGCTGTCAGAAACAAGATCAATCCGCCCTGGCGTGCGCAGCAGCGTGAGCGTTACCGGTGCTATATCGCCGGTAAGCGTGCCCGTGATTGCGCCGGTCGCAAACGTCGCCGCAAACACATCGGGAATCAGGGAATGAGCGCTATCCTCGGAAACGCCGTCAGACTCCACCTGTATCGAAAACGGGACATCGAGCGTATACAGACCGTCCATCGCGTAATGCGCAGAAAACATACCCGAAAAATCAGCCAGCGAGAAATGCGCGCTCCATGAATCAAGAACATGGCTTCCTGCGCTCAGTTCTCCCTGATACACATTGATAAAACCGTCTTCAAGCGCGCCGGAAAACGAAAACGACACCGGATTTGTTCTCGTGCCGATAGTACCGCGGTCCACCTGCACCGACACGTACGGCATCGCAAGCGTGCCCATCGCCGTTATCCTGCCGGACAGCGTGTCCGTTTCCGACTGACCGGAAAGCAGCCGCCCCATGGGGAACTCGGAAATCTGCAGTTCGCTTGAAAAATACCAGTCGTCAAGAGCCGCCGCCTGAGAAAACTCGTTTTCAAGCGGATTTGACACGTTCGCCGTCAATACATACGACTCGCGCGAAAGCGTGCTTTGCAGGCTGAGATTTACGCTCAGAGATTCAAAAACTGCGTCCGAAAACGCCCATGAAATGCTTCCCGCTCCCTCCAGTTCGGACACCGCATCCGAATACGACAAACGCGAAAAACTAAAACCGTACCGGTTCGCCGTGCCGGACATAAACACATATGGCGCAAACGATACCAACCCTGAAGACTCTGCAAGCTCAAGGCTTCGCAGCTCGACAAAAAAATCATCAGGCATACGCGCCGCTGATACGTCAGCAGACACGGACACCACATAGCCGCCCACCGATACCGGCAGATTATACATGCGCAGATATGCGGTCAGCTGTTCCATACCGCCTGACAAGTCTGCGCCTGCCTCAAAGCCGTAGCTGCCGGAAACCGTTGCCATCGTGCCGTCAATCACATTGCCGGTGAGCACATAGGGAATCGTGTTTACCATGCAGTCCGCCGAAAAAAACACGTCTCGGTAATCGGGAGAAATATCGGCCTCTGCCGTCAGCTGCACGGTTTGTCCGGCATACCGCATGTCAAACTGCGATATATGCAGCATAGTCTCATTGCCGTCCGCGGCGACAAGCACAAACTCGCTGTCTTTTTCGGTATTTGCGACAACGATTGACGGTATATTGTACGTAACGGAAGAAAAATCAGTGGCAATAAATATATCGTTTGTCATGATGTACGGAGCAGCGGCGGCGGCAGCTGCCGCAAGCGCAGGCTGTTTCTCCTCATCTGCAAACACGCCGGCAGCAAGAATACCGCTGTCCAAAAAGAAATTCTCCATACTCACGGATATCTGCATGTACGGACGGTCAGCAGTAAGCCAGACACTGCCGTCGGCGAGCACGTATCCGGGCTCCCCGTAGCCGATGTGCGAATAATCCGAAAATTCAAACGAAAAATCAACCGTCTCCCCACTCGGAATCACCGAGAGCTGCACCGCCGTAAACAGGCGCTCATTCATCGCAAACTCAGGAATAAAGCAGAAAAACCCGCGGTCAAGCGGGTCTATATATATCTCACCGCTGAGCCTGCCGCCCGACGGCAGCACATATTCGGCAACATTTGCGTAGCCTGAAAGCTGCAGGCTGTCAAACACCACGTCAAGCGATGCGGACACATCGACCGTATCCGCTTGTATGCTGAGCTCCTGCACCGAAAGCTCTTCGGCGGAACCGGAAAGCACATAAGAAACCGTCCCCCCTCCCGGATAGAGATTTTCAGATACCCAGATGCTGCCGTCAGCTTCATAGGCAAGCGCCCTGTCTTTTGCCGCAAACGAAATGCCGTATCTGCCTGAAATAAGGCTTCCCTGTATGCTTTGCAGCAGCGGATAGCGTTTATGCATTGTAACCAGATCAAAAACATCAAAACGCTCAGCGTTCACCGTAACTGAGACAGCCTGTTCTGCTGTATCGTATTCGGCAAACAGATAAAACGGCAGTATTTTCTGTATCGTCGACACGCGCACATGATCCTGCTCATAGTCCAGATGCAGGTCAAGGTCCGACACAGAACACGCAGGAAACGCCAGCCTGCTGATACTCAGCGTCGCCGTGCTGCCGTCCAGCCCGGGAAACACCAGCCCCTCAAGAGAAAACGCACCCTCAAACGCCCCGATATCGTCCATCAGCACTGCGGAAAACGATGACGCGATATCGGGCTGCAGCGTGCCGCTGAACCTGCCTGCTGCGTTCGCCGCCAGGGAATTGCCGGCGCCTGCTTCTGCGCCGACGCTGCGCAGGAAAATCCGCACGTCCACAAGGCGGTCCGTATAATGAACCGATATGTTCCGCACTTCAACATCGAACGGCAGACGCACAAAAGGCACCGTATCAGTCGTTTCAGCACTTTCAGCCGCATCTGCAACCGCCTCGGCATTGTCAGACATATGCGCTGCATCGTTTGACACGCGCGCAGCATCGTCAGACGCATCGTCTGACATGCGTGCCGCAAACGACAGCAGGCGCTCAAGCACGCGCCGGTCTGAACCGGCGTGATACTCAAGCTCCACGCCCGAAATAACCAGTCTGGTAAATAGTTCGCTCTTATCTGCCGAAAACAGCTTAAACAGATTAAAAAACAGCGCCGCGTCCTGCACCGTAAGCAGCACATCGCCGCTTTGCGCGTCATAGAGAGAAATATCGTATATGTGCAGAAAAGACAGCACGGACGGAGACAGCCGCTCATACGCGATGCCGAGCCCCGTTTCCTGTTCAAGCCGCTGCAAAAGCGCATCGCGGATATGCACCATCGAAGCGTGCAGCCTGTCTGCCGCAGGTCGGATACATATCAGCGCTATAAAAATCAGCATGAGAAAAATAATACTGCCGATACTGTCTCTCAGTATTCGTGATTTCATGCTCAGTTACATTCTATTAACATCATCTAAACTATATATCCAATAGATATATTATCATCGGTAAAAACAGATAAAGTATGCAGATACACACAGCGCGGCAATCCCTGCACCCAACGTATTCCGCCGGCGTCTTTAACCGTCGCAAGCTGACCCGCACGCTGCGTCAAGTTAACCGCAGCCGCAAGTCACGTTAACTGCGGACGTACGTCAACTTAACACGAGCCGCAAGTCAAGCTGACGTATAAAAAAATGCCGCCCGCCGCATATGAATCGGATTGCAGCCTGCAGCACTGCCTCAGGCTGTACTATAACAGAGCAGCCCTTTATGATACAATACGCGGCTGTATACACGGTATATACACTGGCATTATCAAAACAAATGCACCGGCACAGAGGTTTCCATGATTCTTTCACGTTTTATTGTATTTGAAGGCATAGACGGCTCAGGCACATCGACACAGGTGCGCCTGCTCGCCCAGCGCATCGCGCGCAGCGCGCCGTCATGCGCGCTCTCCGTTACAGCAGAACCCACATCAGCAGAGACGGGGCGGTTTTTGCGTCAGATACTCAAAGGTACGCACAAAGTGCATCCCGGTACCGCCGCACATCTGTTCGCCGCCGACCGGCATGAACATCTCTACGGCACAGACGGCATCATCACGCATATTGAGCGCGGCGGAATCGTCATCAGCGACCGCTATCTTTTTTCGAGCCTTGCGTATCAGAGCATAGAATGCGGAGAAGAGCTGCCGTACCGGCTCAACAGTTCGTTTCCGCTGCCGCAGCTGCTCTTTTTTTTCGACATAGACCCGCAGACAGCGATGAGCCGCATAGCTCGGCGCAGCAGCACCGAAATATACGAGACGCTGCCCTTCCTTGAAAAAACAGCCGCCGCATACCGGCGCGTCATCGCGGGCTTTGAACAGGACGGCGCGCACGGTATGCGGATTGTGCGCATACCGGCGGCAGAACCTATCGCCGAAATCGCGTCAAAAATATGGAATACGGTGCAGGAACTGCCGATACTAAAAGCGTGAAACCATTTGTACGCTGCATAACAGCGGCGCTGCTGCTCATTATTGCGGCAGCGCCTGCGTTCTCATACTTTGTCTCGTTTAAGGAGCAGTATTACCGGCTCTTTCATATCCATTATCAGCAGTATCCTGACGATGTAATGGAAAACATCTACTATCTTGAACGGGCTGTCGCCGCGGATTTCTGCAATCCGCAGTACGCGTTTGCAAAGATACGCGACGAAAAAGACTGGGAAAAATACCGCTACCTTTTTATGATGCACCTGAATCTTAAGCTCATTGAACAGCACCTGCGCCTCGGACGCTACTATGACAAGCAGGCTGCGTATTTTTACGATGCGCCGTGGAAAGAAGAATACCTGCGAGATCTTGAAAAGGCGGAAAGCTGCTATCAGGCGGGGCTGTATTACTGGGAAGAAGCCAGGCTGTGGGCGGAAAAAGCAAATACGGCTGAGTTCAGGTTTTTGTTTCTTACCGATGTGCAGACATGGGAAGACGAACGCGAACGCATCGCGACCGGCGCGCTTGATTACGAACATATCCTGACGCGGGAGCTTTCGCGCGTACAGCAGGTACAAGCTGATTTTCTTGCAATGGATGAAAATACATACTAAAATAAGACATGCAGTACAACTCTTATACACTGCGCTATAACGCGCCTCCGGCAGAACAGGCCGACATCGTGTTCAGCCGGGGAAATCCTGATTTATCGGCGCTGTTTCCCGCAGACGCCGTTCCTGCAGGCGGACAGCTATTTGTTGCCGATACGGCAGTCTCACGGCTGCCGTGCTGCGCGCCGTTTTTCGCCCAGTTTACCGGCGCGGCAGCCGGCGTTCCGAGCATCGGGCGCAGGGCAGACGCAAGCGCGCTCCTCATCATTGAAGCAGGTGAAGCATACAAAACGATAGAAACTGTCCTTGCGATACTTGACGCGGCGCTCGCGCACGGCTTAACGCGCAGCGGCGTGTTTATCGGTATCGGCGGCGGCGTCATTACCGATATGACCGCGTTCGCCGCTTCTATTTTCAAGCGGGGAGCGGCAGTGCACCTTGTTCCTACAACGCTTTTGGCAATGGTAGACGCCGCCATCGGCGGAAAGACGGGCTGCGATTTCGGCATATACAAGAACATGACCGGCACATTTTTTCCGGCGCGGCGCATCGACATCATGAGCGGCTTTATTTCCACACTTCCTGAATCGGAATACCGTTCAGGCCTCGCCGAGGCGGTAAAAACGGCGCTGCTTTTTGACCCCGAGCTGTACCGTCTGCTTGATACAGAACAGGACGCCGTAACCCGCAGGGAGCAGGCTGTGCTTGAAACGATGATTGAACGCTCCGCCCGCGCGAAAGCCGCCGTTGTCGCCGAAGACCTCAGCGAAAAAGGCCGCCGCATACAGCTTAACCTTGGGCACACGTTTGGACACGCACTTGAAAGCGTACTCGGGCTGGGAGCAATACCGCACGGGGACGCCGTGGCGTGGGGTATCGCCCGTGCTGCGCAGCTTGCCTGCAATCTTGGCATCTGCACGCCGCAATACGCGCAGACCGTAACCGATATGCTTGCGCGGTACGGCTGGTGCACCGGCGCGGTGCACACAAAACTTGCCGGCTCGCCGCCGGAACAGACTGCCGATGCGATTATCAGCGCGATGAAGAAAGACAAGAAAAACAGTTCTTCCCGTATCCGTGTTGTGCTGCAAAAAGAGCTGCACGACACGCTTACCATGGAAGTCTCCGATCAGGATATACGGCGCGTACTGCTGCCGGAATCACGGGAATACTGAGCATGACTTTTCCGCTCTACTTTGACTGGGCGGCAACCGCAATCCCTGACGAACCGGTTATCGCGGAAGCGTCGCAGGTTGCCCTCACCTATTACGGAAACCCGTCAAGCCGGCACAAAGCAGGCGCGCAGGCGCGGGAGAAACTTGAGCAGGCGCGCAGCCGCTGCGCGCAGGCGCTGCATGTCGCACCCGAAACGATTGTTTTTACGTCAGGCGGCACAGAAGCAAATCAGCTTATTCTGCTCTCGCTGCTGCAAAGGCCCAAAGCAGGCAATATCCTTGTGAGCAGCATTGAGCACCCCGCCGTGCGCGAACAGGCGCGCGCGCTTGCCGCCTG
>DXHG01000097.1 GCA_019113455.1 Candidatus Treponema faecavium
AAAGCCCCCAGCCGCAGGCTGACAAACACAAGCCCGCGTGCAAGCGCAGAAACATCCGCAGTGAAACTGCATAGAAATAAGCCGTGCGTGCACACGCAGTAAACACCCCGCAGCGGGCTGCGAAACTGCCACGTGCACGTGCGGCATACGCCCTGCTCATTGACCTGAACCTGCCATCTCGGTACAATAGAAACCCAGTATATCATAAAAACAGGGCGTTCCGGCCTGAATCCGCAGGCGGCAGTCTGCACTGATAGAGGATTCTGTGTTTCTTAAAAATCTTGAAATATTCGGCTTTAAATCGTTTGCCGACAGGACGCGCATTTCTTTTTCAAACGGCATTACAGCGCTCCTTGGCCCGAACGGCTGCGGCAAAAGCAATGTTGTAGACGCGGTTAAATGGGTCTTAGGCGAGCAGGGCGCAAGGAACATGCGCGCCGAAAAAATGGAAGACGTTATTTTTAACGGCACCGAGTCGCGCAGGGCGCTGAACGTTGCCGAAGTAAGCCTCACCATCGCGAACGAGAACGGGCTTTTGCCGCTTGACGCAAGCGAGATTATGATAAAGCGGCGGCTGTTCCGTTCCGGAGAGAGCGAATACTACATTAACGGCGCGCAGGTAAAACTCAAAGACATCAGAGAGCTGTTCTGGGATACAGGCGTCGGCAAGGCGGCGTATTCGGTTATGGAGCAGGGCAAAATTGATCAGATTCTTTCGAGCAAGCCTGAAGACCGCCGGTATCTGTTTGAAGAGGCGGCGGGCATCACGCGCTTTAAGGTCAAGCGGGCGGAAGCCGAGCGCAAGCTTGAACGCATGGAAGAAAACCGCCGCCAGGTAGAAGTGATTCTCAGCGAGGTGCGCCGTTCGTACGACACGCTCAAAATACAGGCCGATAAGGCGCTGCGCTACCGCAGATTAAAAGAAGATGCGTTTGAGTTTGAGCGCGATATACAGCTTTTGCGCCTGCGCGGCTTTATTCAGGAACGCGACCGGCGCGCTTCGGAAGCGGAACGGGCGGCTGCGGAGCGCGGCAGGGTTGGTGCCGAAATCGAAGAGCTCAGCGGGCTGCTTTCGCAGAATATGGACCGCGTAAACGAAATGCAGACGCGTCTTGCCGGTATGGAAAACGAGCTGCTGCGCATGGCGGCGGAGCAGGCGGGAAAGATAAACCTGTCGCGCCAGCTTGCTGCGCAGCAAAAAGACGTTAAGGCAAAACTTTCGCAGCTTGAAGGCAGAAAAGCGTCGCTTGAAGAGCGTATAGAAACGCTTGAGGAAGAAATCGGCGAGCAGGAATCAAACCTGCGCGATAAAAAACGCCGCATCGACGGCGTAGTGCAGAATATCGAGTCATTCAGCGCTCAGATTGCTGCGGCTTCCGAGCGCATTACCGATAACGATCGGCGCGCTGCCGAGTGCGAGCGGCGGATAATGGAGAGCGAGACGGAGCGCGCCGGACTGCAGGAACAGCTTGAATCGATAACGGAACATATTGTAACCGAACTTGACCAGAAGCTGCGCGACGCGGGTTATTCGGCTGCGGCGCACCGCGCGGCGCGCGAAAAAACGGCGCATACGCTGGAGCGGCTTCGCATCCTGCTTGCCGGCCGCCGCGACATTCTCGGTGATTTTTCTGCGGCAGAAGCGCCGTCAGGCGATACGGTGCGGCGCATGGCGGAGCGCGCCGCTGCGGCGTTTGACGAGGCGGCAGCAATTCTTGCGGAGCTGAACGAGGCGTTTGCCGAGTATGAGGCGGCGGTGCCGCAGTTTATCGACGAGTTTCTTGCGCCCGAGGGCATTATCACCAAGAAGCGTGCGATTGACGGCGATATACGCGAAAAGCTTTCGGCAGAGCACGCGCTGCGTGCCGAGATACAGGAACTGAAAACGGAAAATACCGGTCTTGTTTCAAAGATAGACGAATACCGCGCAACGCTTGAACAGCTTCGTATTCAGCAGGCGGAGATGAAGACGCAGGTGCAGAGCGTTGAAGAGCAGATCAGGCTTCTGCGCCGCGATCTGGCGTCGCAGGAAAATGCGCTGCGCGAAACGGAAAGTGAGCTCTATGCCGAACAGAAACGCTATGATGATTTTAACGAGCAGGTGCTGGAGCTTGAAGGCGAGATTGCCCTTATTGAGCGAAAGGGCCGCCAGCTTGACGCCGCCATTCAGGAAGTAAAAGAATCTATTTCTGCGCACAGCGACGATGTATCCGGCGGGCAGGAAAAGCTTAAAAAAAAGCAGGAAGAAATGCAGGCGTTTCAGGCGCAGCTTGAAAAGGCGAATCTGCAGCTTGCCACGGCAGAAACGGAAATCAAAAACTTAAAAGAAAATTTTCGGGAAACACATTCGCGCGATCTTATGGAGTTTGAGGAGCGCATGTACGCGATAGCTGAATCTCCGGCAGTGATCCGCGATAAACTTGCTGCGTCGCGCCAGGCGCTCCGAGAATTGGGCAGCGTAAACCTGACTGCTCCCGATGAGTTTGAAGAAGTAAAGGAACGGTTTGAATTCCTTTCTGCGCAGTTTGCCGATTTGCAGAAGGCCCGCGATGATCTTGCCCAGATAACAGAAGAAATGCGCGCTGAGGCGACGGAGTTATTCCTTGCGACGTACAATAAGATTAAAAAGAACTTTCACAATATGTTCCGCAGGCTGTTCGGCGGCGGCAAAGCCGAGCTGCGTCTTATTGATCCGCAGAACGTGCTTGAGTCCGGCATCGATATTTTTGCGCAGCCGCCCGGCAAAAAACTGGAGAATATCGCGCTGCTTTCCGGCGGCGAAAAGACGATGACTGCCGTTGCGCTGCTGTTCGCGACGTACATGGTGCGTCCGTCGCCGTTCTGCCTGCTTGACGAGATAGACGCGGCGCTTGACGATCAGAACGTAACGCGCTTTGTGCAGACGCTGCGCGAATTTGCAAACGTGAGCCAGTATATCGTCATTACGCACAACAAAAAGACCGTTGTCGGCGCCGGTTCCATGCTCGGCGTTACTATGGAAGATTCCGGCATCAGTAAGGTTATTACGATGCGCCTTGAAAATGAAGACGCTTCCGGCGCCGCCTCGCTGCCTGAGCCTGAACCGTTTGAGGAAGAGGACGTTGAAGAAGAGCAGGGCGTGTATATTCCGCCGCATCCGCTGCGGAATAAAAATAATGCCGAAAAGCTAGAGACAAAAGCTTCCGATACGGCTACAATAGCTGCAGAAACTGCTTTGCAGACAGAACATACCAATGCGGAGGATAATGCGGCGCATGGGGATATTTAATACAGTCAGAGACACCGCGAGCGAGCTTTTTTCGAGCAGGCGCCGGCTGCCGGCGGTAATCATGCTGCTGTTTTTGGCGCTGACGCTTGCGGCGCTTGCGGGATTCATCATATATCAGTTTGTACAGCCTGATGCTGCCGATGAGCAGCCGGCGGAAGGGGAGCCGCTTATAGTTGACGAGCCCATGCTGCTCGCGCCGTATACGCCGTTCCCCGATGATTACTATGTTTCCCGTCCGCCGAAAGAAGCGTGGGAAGAAGAGGAGAAAAACCGCTGGTTTACCGATCCTGAAGGCAGTCTGCTGGATGAGCTGAGCGATTCAAACAACGCCGCTATTCAGGAAATACTGGAGGCCGCCCCATGATGAAACACGCTGTGTTATTGCATATCTGCGCCGTGCTGGCTGTTTCAGGCGCTGCAGCGCAGACTGCGGACAAGCCGCTGATAGAGCTTTCGATTGATGGTCCGGCCCCGCTGTTTTCCGGTTCCGTGACGCCTGCGGTGCAGGACGGGGAACCGCAGGAGACCGGCGCAGAACCGGCGCCTGCCGCGGAGGCGGCTGTGCAGGAACCGGTGGCACCGGCACATGCGGTCTCCGGCGCGGAAGCGCCTCTGTCAGCAGCGCCGGAGCCGGAAGCTGCCGAGGTGCCAGCGTCTGATGAGCAGCCTTCCGCTGTGCAGGATGCTGCCGCCGATACGGAAGCGCCGCTTGCAGACGGGCCGGA
>DXHG01000098.1 GCA_019113455.1 Candidatus Treponema faecavium
AACTGCCGGCAGCAGTCCCGCTTTTTGCGGCGGTTGTGTTTTGCGCCGGTTTCGCAGTGCTGCCCGTGCTTGCTTCCGCGCGATTCCGTATTCCGCCGGTATTGTCATCGCTGCTGTTCGGCTTTTTTCTGCAAGGGTGCGCTGTGCTGCTTGCCGCAGGCTTTACCGGCACACCGTCTGTGATTACTGACTTTGCCGCGCCGGTTCTCTCGTTCGGCGCTTCGTGGGTCGGTTTTGATCAGGTATATTCTGTGCCGTGGATTGCACTCATCGCTGCCGCCGTTACGTCCGGATGCTGGCTTTTTACTGCGCGCAGCAGGCTGGGGATTTCGATCGGCTTTGCGGCTCCGGGCTTATCCGGCAGATATGATCTTTTGACGGGAGAAAGCCGTAAAAACACAGCGGAAAACGCCCGCAATCTCCGCGTGCTTGCCGTATCGCTTGTTCCGGCAGCGCTTATTTCAGGCGCGCTGTACGGACTGGCGGGCTTTATTTTCGCTGCGAGAACCGGCAGCGTGTCTGCCGGAGACTCAAGTGATATGTGGCTTTTTGTGTTCTGCGGCTGTCTTATCGGCGGCGTGTCGGTTTTCGGCGGCAGAGGTTCTCCGGTGCGCGCGGCTCTTGGCGTGTGTGTGTGCCTGTTCTTTGAATATGCGTTTGATTTCCTGAATGTTCCGGCAGGAATGACGCATATGTGCATTGCCGTATGTGCTGCGGCGTCGCTTTGCCTTGATGCGGCCTGCCGGCGCGGAACGCTTAAGGCGGACGGCTGTCAGGCGCGGGAGCCTGCCGCCGACGCAATGCAGCGTGAAGAAGCGCAGGAACCCGCGCGCGGTGAGCCGCCCGCTGCGGAAACAGAAACACAGAAAGCGTCCGCCGCTGCTGCGGAAGCGGAACCGCCCCGTGATTCCATGGCTGCCGTGCTGCGGGAGGATCAATCTGCGTCTGATGTTGCACGCAGTGAAGCGCCTGCTGACAGCGCCGCAGAAACCGCTTTGGAACCGGCGGCAGAAACAGCCGCCGCAGAACCGAAAAAGAAAAAAGCCGGCAGCTCCAAGTGGAAGCTCGGCGGCGATTTCTTTGACTGACTGTTTCCGGCCATAACAAAAAAAGCGTGTACGCTCTGCGTACACGCTTTTTTTGTTTTCACGCAGGCTGCAATTTACAGCGAAGCGACAAACCGCCTGAACGCGGCTTTTCCCTGCGCGGTGCGCTTGTATACGCCGGCGTCTTCAAGCACGCGCTTGAACACAAGGCCGGTTTCTTCTTTAAGAATGGCGGCGGCGTTTTCAGGCGCCGCGGTTCCGGCGTATTTTTGCCGCAGCTCCCGCAGCCACGGCGCGTGCTTTTCCGTTTCCGGAGACGACTCGGCGTCTTTTTGGCCGAGCAGGCACGGTTCAAGCGCCGCGAGCTCCGCTTTTAAGCGGGACGGCAGTACGGCAAGCCCCATCACCTCGATAAGGCCGATGTTTTCCTTTTTGATGTGGTGCAGCTCCGCGTGCGGATGATACACGCCGAGCGGGTGCTCTTCCGTCGTGATATTGTTGCGCAGTACCAAATCAAGCTCATAAACATCGCCGCGCTTTCTTGCGATAGGCGTGATCGTGTTGTGCGGCTCGCCGTCCGTGTACGCAAAAATGAACGCGTTTTCATCGGTATAGCCGCGCCACGCGTCAAGGATGCGCCCGCCGCACTGCACGAGCCGCGCCGTGTCCGGGCTCCGCAGGCGGATAACCGACATCGGCCAGTTTACAATGCCGGCTTCCACGCCGTCATAGCCGGGCACAGAAATCGCTTCTTCAATTGCGGCTTTTGCCATCGGGAACTCATACCTGCCTCCCTGAAAATGCTCGTGCGTTAAAATGGAACCGCCGACAATCGGCAGGTCCGCGTTGGAGCCGACAAAGTAATGCGGAAACTGCGATACAAAGCTGAACAGCTTGGCAAACGCCGCCTCATCGATAACCATCGGCGTATGCGCGCTGTTAAGCACGATGCAGTGTTCGTTGTAGTATACGTACGGCGAATACTGAAAGCCCCACGTCTGTCCGCAGATGTCGATAGGGATAATGCGGTGATTGCCGCGCGCCGGATGATTGATGCGGCCGGCGTATCCCTCGTTTTCAATGCAGAGCTGGCATTTGGGGTAGCCGCTCTGTTTTGCCGTTTTTGCCGCGGCAATCGCTTTCGGATCCTTTTCCGGCTTTGACAGGTTAATGGTAATATCAAGCGCGCCGTATTCGGTGTTTACCTGCCACTTTACGTCTTTTTTAATGCGTTCCCGCCGTATGTAGTTTGTGTCGCGGCTGAACGTATAATAGAAATCAGTCGCTTCCTGCGGCGAACGCGCGTATTTTTCTTTGAACGCGCGCTGTACGTCTGACGGCGGCGGCGTAAGGCACGCCATAAGCCGCGTGTCGAATATGTCGCGCCACGTAACGGTATTGTCAGGAAAGAGACCGCGCGCATACGCGTCGTCAAGCAGCACGCCAAGAATCGCTTCCAGATCATCGCTTGACTGCGTGCAGGCGGCTTCGTCGTATTCGTCAAGCTGGAGCACCTCAAGCAGCCGGTTTATCGTGTATATTCTGTCTTCCGGCGCCGCCAGTCCGGTTTTTTCTCCATAACGGACAAGCGAGCGGATACATTCGTCAACAGTCATTACCCTGTGTTCTCCTCTAAAATCAATGAAAAACGCGCGCGCCGGAGCGCGCACTGTCTGTTATGCGTTCTCCGCAAGCACGCCCGTTCCGTCTCCGATGGAGCAGGCAAAGAAACTTGCCGCATAGCCGATTTTCTGCGTATACGCCTGCTGCACCTGTTCGATAAAGTGGTCAACGGCGTCTTTGTGTACGAGCGCTATCGCGCAGCCGCCGAATCCGGCGCCGGTCATGCGCGCGCCTTTACATTCGGGGATTTTGCGCGCCTGCTCAAACAGCGTGTCAAGCTCTATGCCGGTTACTTCGTAGTCATCGCGCAGGGATACGTGCGACGCTTCAAGCAGTTTTCCCAGTTCATCGAGATTGTTGGCGCGCAGCGCCTGTGCAGCCTGCAGCACGCGCGCGTTTTCCGTAACGCAGTGGCGCGCACGTTTTTCGAGCACGGGAGAATGCAGGCAGTCCTTGTACTCGTTGAATTGTTCAAGCGTGAGGCCGCACAGATTCTGTATCGGCGTTTTTCCTTTTGCGCGCATTTCCGCCTGAATGAGCTCAAGCGCCTGCATACATTCCGAGCGGCGTTCGTTGTATTTGGAGTCTGCGAGCTGCCGCTTCTTATTCGTGTTCATTACGACAAACCGGTAATCCGCCGCGTCAAACGGCACGTACTCGTATTCAAGCGTATCGCAGTCAAGCAGCATTGCGTTGTCCTTGCGTCCCATCGCGATAATAAACTGATCCATAATGCCGCATTTGACGTTCATAAACTCGTGTTCTGACTGCTGGCCTATCTTGGCTATTTCAATGCGGCTTACGTCAAAGCCGTACAGGCTGCATAGCGCATATGCAAACCCGCATTCAAGCGCGGAAGAAGATGAAATGCCGCCGCCTGCCGGGATGCTGCTGAAAAACAGCGCCTCAAAGCCCGTGTCCGGCGTGTGGCCGCGGTCTTTGAGTATTTTAAGGATGCCGTTGAGGTAGTTGCAGTAATCGTTTTCCTTTTTATAGCTGAACGAATCGTTAATATCAAACGAAAACTCGCCGGGAAAGCGCAGGTCGTCGTACACAATCTTTGAGTCGCTGCGCTTGCGTATCGCCAGATACAGCGCCCGGTCTATCGCGGCAGGGAATACTTTGCCGCCGTTGTAGTCGATATGCTCGCCGATGATGTTGATGCGGGCGGGAGAAAAAAACAGCCGCACGCCGGAAGGGTCTCCTCCGTAGCGTTCAATAAACTGCCGCTTGAGTTCTCCTGCCAATGCCGCCTTGTCCGTTTCTGCCAGTCTGGCAAGTTCCGTACAGATCTCTTTCATAATACTGCTCCTTTATCGTAGTGTCGTCGATACGTCAGATCGACACAAAATCAGTTGCGTTTTCCTTAAAGAATATGTCTATCGGGATGTCTATCGTTTCCCTGCTTGGCTGGCTGAGCAGGCACGAACGGTATATCTCGTAGATGCTCGCGTATCCCTGGTATTCCGGCCGCTGCGAGATAATGCAGTCGATACTGCCGTCTGCAAGGGCGCTGCGGTTTTCCGGCAGGTTGTCAAAACCGATAAGCGCGATGCGGTCTTTGAGACCTCTGAACGTGAGATATTTGCTTACAAAGTACGCTTCCGCATGACTGACAAACATGCCGCTGAGCTCAGGATAGCGCGCGGTAAAATCGTCAAGGAACGCGCACACGTCGGCTTCTTTTGTCGCGGGGCATACCGCTTCTATGACGGAAGACGATTGATCCTGCTTAAAAAAGTCCCTGAATCCGCGGTAGCGTTCCCGCAGATTGTAGGCGTTTGCGTACATGCGCAGGCAGGCGTACTGGTCAGAGCCCTTGAGCAGATACATGACGCGCGCGGCGCAGAAACCCGCCTTGTACGGATTCTGCGCAATCGTTGCGACAGGCTCGGTCTGCGCGAGCGGGGAGTCTACGAACAAAAACGGCGTATCTGTAAGTTCGCTGAGAAACGGCAGCACTTCTTCGGGTACGACGGGCGCGATAACATACGCGTCAGGATGAAACTGGGTTTTGAGCTGCTCTGCGGCGGCTGCGAAAGAACCCGGCAGACAGCGGTCGTAATACTGAAACTGCAGCTTTATCGCAAACCAGTTGAGCATATGCTGCGCTTCTGTCATGCCGCTTTGCAGCAGCTGCCAGTATCCGCCCGCGTCCGGCATCGGAAGCAGCACGCCGGCGGTAAAGTTCCCTTTGCGCTTGAGCTGGCGTGCGAGCGGGTTCGGCTGATAGCCGCACTGCGCGATAACGGCTTCCACGCGCTCCCGTGTCTGAGGCGCAACCCTGCCGCGGTTGTGCAGTACGCGGTCTACTGTTCCTATCGATACGCCAGCCTGTGCGGCGATTTCCGTTATTGTCATGCTGATCCAGTTGTATTTGTATTGCGCGCACTGTGATGTGTGTACGTACACCAAGTGTAACACACCCGGCGGCGAAATGCAAATGTTTTTTTTCTGAAACTGCAGCGTGCCGCTGCGGGGGCTTTCTGCGTTTTGCAAGCCCGCAGCCGCAGGCTGACAGAAAAAAGTCCGCGTGCTGCCGGCAAGAAATTTGCCGGTGGCAAAATTTATATTTGCCGTTTATCCGGTACGAATTTTGCCGTCGGCCAGCGAGACACTTGCCGATGGCAAACGTTTCATTTGCCGACGGCAA
>DXHG01000099.1 GCA_019113455.1 Candidatus Treponema faecavium
CTCCAGCACTGTGGGGTTACAGCCGCATGTTTTGGAACGCAGCTCCAAAACACGGCAACTTCAAAATATCAGTTACTGCTTGCTGAAAATAGTTAAGTATCCATATATGTCATACATGGATAATGAAGTATCACCAGTAAGTTCATACCGAAACTTTGTCCGCCAAACATATTGCGTAACAGTGAGAGAGTTTTCATCGCACACACCGCGGTAAAAAAAGATATTTTGCTTATTACCAATAGAAAGGATTTCTTCTATTGTTAGCAAAAAGTTGCCGTTTCGCATTATAAGCGTAAAACTATTATCGCTGTCACCATATTCAAGCCCCTCTTGTATACCTGTCCACGTAATTGTTCCGTCATCAGCCGCACGGCGCTCTAACGGCACGTTAGAAGCACCCATAAGCTCTCCTTCTACATACAGAACATCGCCGTCATACCGCAGCGTATGCAATGCAGTGTCCTCCGTTATATATAAATCAGACAGGTCTGCATCTTTATACACAAAATCTGCATCGGCACGCCACGGTCCCATGGGAATACCAGATTCTTCATACCACAAACCGTCATCTCTGAAACTGATCGTATAGTCGCCAAAAACTTCTTCTCCGGTACTTTCGTCTATACTTTTCTGTTCAACCCACGTACCAAACAGTCTTTCCATGGCGGCTGCATCGCCGGCAGGGCAATGCAGGCAGTGCAATTTCGCTCGACGACGCACCGCCTCCTCCGCTGTTTCCGCCTGTGCTGCCGCCCGGCTCACTGCTTGAAGAAGCATTTCCTCCGGCGGCGTTTTCACAGCCGGTCAGAACAAACACTGCGGCAAGCAGTGCAGCTGCCGCGCGCAGCACCTGCGCCGCGCTGTTTTTTACTAAAGTTCTCTTCATAAAAGGCACCTTCCTTTTTCTTAAAATAGCGCCTTATTCTACCCCCCCCCCAATTTCTTGTCAAGAGGTATATGGCAAAAAACAGGCTTTTTATACGCCGCGCGGCAAAAAAAATGCGGTATGGGCGGACAGCTCGCCGCCGAGCGTCAGTCATACTGTTATTCGTCCAGCAATCATGTATTTGCCGTTTATTCGGAAAAACTGTTGGCGATAGAGGCCTGCAGCTTCGCGGCAAGCTGCCAAGTTTGAGGCTGCGCCTCAAACTTGCAAACAGCGCTTGGATGAACACATCAGCCATATGACAAATACAATTTTTCCCGATTGCATATTTTACATTTGCCGCTGGCTAAATTTACATTTGCCGTTTATCCGGTAAGAATTTTGCCGCTGGCCAGCGAGACACTTGCAATCGGCAAACTTTTCATTTGCCGACGGCAAACTAAAAATTTGCCGTCGGCAAGTGCGCCGCTGGCCAGCGGCAAAATTCATGTCTGATAAACGGCAAAATAAAATTTAGCCATCGGCAAATTTTTATTTTTTAAACGGGAAAATTTGAATTGCCGGCAGAACATGCACTGCTTTGCCGGCGTGCGGGGTAAAAGGGGAGTACGTGCGTTTGGCAGTGAGAGGATGATATGCAGAGAGGCGGGATACGGTTATAAGTATGAAGCAGCGGTGAATATTGAGAGAATGTTTTTTGCCGTTTTTTCAAAGCTGTATATATTTTTTTGTTCTTCCGTGAGATGAATACGTGCAGGAAAGGTGTGCGAAAAGAAGTTATGCAGTTTGGAATACAGATCGGAACTATCTCCTGCTGTAAAATACGTAACAGGATAGCCGTCATATATTTCTTTGAAAACGGGAATGTCCGATATGAGCGCCGGCGTGCCGCAGTACATCGCTTCAAGCGGCGGCAAGCCGAACCCTTCGTACAAAGACGGCTGTACAAGCAGTGCTGACGACGCATATACCGTTTGAAGTTCCGTGTCCGAGATATAACCGGTAAAACGGATGCCTTCTGTATTGCCGGTTTGCAGATACGTATTTATCTGTTCGTCTTTGCTCCTGAAGTTTTCTGCGCTGCCTACAACGAGAAGCTCTATATCGGGATAGTTTTGTCTGAGTTTCTTGAATGCGGGTATTAAAACCGCAAGCCCTTTATGTCTTTTTATGTTGCCGACAAACAGGATTGTGCGCTGTACCGGCGGCGGCTCTATTTGTTTGCGTAAGTATGCGGATACTGCGTCATATACAACATGTATCGGTTTTTTGCAGCCCAGATAAAACTGTATTCTGTCTTTGGAAAACCGAGATACTGTAAAGAGCGCCTGCGCTTTTGCGTAGGCCCGCCGGTAAAAAAACATGCGCAGCGCAAGTCCCAGCCGGGAGGTCAATTCCGGCATATCGGGAAAAATGATGTCATGAATGGTGATATATATCGGTATCCGTATCCCGCATGGCACATTGCAATACGGGGTAAAATACACATCGCAGCGGTTTATCTGCTTCAGGATGCGCTTGGGAAAACAAACCATTTCTTTTACGGAAAACGGTTTACAATCGCAATTAATAATCGTGGTTGTCTGGGAATTTACGTCGGTGCCATTACCAGGTGCTTGCCTTATATACGGAAACAGACCGGTTATAGTGCGCGTATTCCCAATAAGGACAAATATGTTGTCTGTCTTTAACATACAGGCAAGCGTTTCTCGGAGAAACACGCCGATTCCGCTTGCTGTTATCATTCGGCAGTCAATCGCAATGCGCATTAGTATATATCCTGGTCATGCATTTATGTTAAGTCTGCGCGGCGTGTGTGTGCTGCTAGAGATCGTCTACGAGCGCGGTGCTCTTGGCGTAGGCCGTGGAACGCGCTTCAAAGAAGTCGGTCTTTACCATGTTGGCGTTCGCGTAGCTGCTCACCCATGCCATGTCAGGCGGTTCGTCGGTATAGCCCGAGTAGAGCGGCGCAAACTCAAGCGCCGTCCAGCGCAGGTTGCCTAAGTATTTGATATAATCTTCGATCATTTTGGAAGTAAGGCCAGCTATATTGTCTCCGATGACGTACTGTCCCCAGGCTATTTCCTGGCGCACGCCTTCGAGCATGAGGTTCCGGTATGCTTCGACATACTGCGGCTCAAACAATTCCGGCTCTTCTTTTTTCAGCTCCAATATGATGTTCCGGAACAGCCAGAGGTGCGTGTTTTCGTCGCGGTTGATGTACCTGATTTCCTGCGCCGAGCCGGGCATCTTGCCGTTCCGTGACAGGTTGTAAAAAAACATAAAGCCTGAATAAAAGTAAATGCCTTCAAGAATATAGTTCGCAATAAGCGATTTCATAAAGTGGAATCGGTCGCGGTTGACCTGGAAATCGTTGTAGCAGCCGCCGATAAATGTGTTGCGCTTAAGCAGATGCTCGTCTGTCTTCCACTGATACAAAATGTCGTTGCGCTGGTCGGGTGAGCAGATAGTGTCGAGCATGTAGGAGTAGCTTTGCGAATGTATGCTTTCCTGAAATGTCTGTATGCTCAGGCACAGGTTTACTTCGTTTGCGGTGATGTATTCTCCCACGTTGGGAAGATTTGCCGTCTGTATTGAGTCGAGGAATATTAAAAACGACAGGATTTTGTCATATGCCGTGCGTTCGTGAATGTCGAGGCGCGGATAGTCTTTGCAGTCCTGATTGAGGTTTATTTCTTCCGGTATCCAGAAGTTATTCATCGCCTGTCGGTACCAGTCCGACACCCAGCCGTATTTCATGTTGTTGAAATCATTGAGGTTTGTCGTGTTGCCGCCGATCATGCGCCGTTTTCTGAGTTCCGTGTCGCCGTCCGGATTGAATAACGGGCGTCTGATAATATCGTTCATGAGTGCAGTTCTCCTTATGACAGGTATATTATTATTGTGGTATAGATTATGCGGAACAGCTGTCGCATTCTTCTACTTCGAGCGACTTGCTGCGCACATAATAGACGGTTTTTACTCCGCATTCCCACGCGAGCAGGTACAGGTTAAGCACCTGCCGCATGGTGTAGTCGTTGGTGATATAGAAATTCATGCTCTGCGCCTGATCGATATGGCGCTGGCGCACGCCGCACGCGCGCACGGACCATGTCTGGTCAATCTGGTGCGCGCTTTTATAGTACCACCAGGTTGCAGGCGATAAATCAGGCGCCGTGCGGGTAAGCATATAGCCTTTTTTTTCTTCAAGGAACCATCGGTTCATAACCGGATCAATGCCGGGCGTAGTGCCTGCGATAATGCTTGTCGAGCTTGTCGGCGCCACAGCGAGCAGGTATGCGTTTCGTATGCCGTGTTCCGCAACCTGCCGGGCAAGCTCCCGCCACGCAGGCGAATCATAGCGCCGCTTGGTAAAATACGCGCCGGTCTGCCAATCCGATCCTGCAAAATATTCGTAGCGGCCTTTTTCTGCCGCGTTCTCGCAGCTTGCCTGAATTGCTGCAAAATTGATTGTTTCAAAGACGGAATCAGCAAACGAGAGATGTTCCTCGCTTTCCCACGAGATGCCGTTTTTGGCAAGCGCGTGATGCCAGCCGCTCACTCCGAGCCCTATCGGGCGGTATTGTTTATTGGTGATTTCTGCATACGGCACGGGATAAAAGTTCAGATCGATAACGTTGTCAAGCGCGCGCACGGCGGTTTTTACGACGGAAGAAAGATACGCGCTGTCCTTTACCGGTATGTTGCCGAGGCTGAGCGACGCGAGGTTGCAGACGACAAACTGACCCGGCCGTGTTGTTGTTACGACGACTGTTTCTCCGTTCTGCGTCTGCACGTGCGTGGATACGGTCTGTATCTGCGCCATGTTCTGCGCTATTTCTGTGCAGAGATTAGAGCAGTAAATCACTCCCTGATGCGGGTTTGGGTTGGCGCGGTTTACCGTGTCGCGGTTAAACGCAAACGGCGTGCCGGTTTCTACGGCTGATTTAAGAATAAGGCGGATAAGCTCTTTAAGCTGTATGCTGCGCTTTTTTATTCTGCTGTCATGCACGCAGTCCCAGTAGCGTTTTTCCCATTCGGCTCCCCAGGAGTCTTCCAGATGATAGCCTTTTATTGTCCATATTTCGTGCGGACACATGAGGTACCAGTCCTGCTCCAGGTTTTCTTTTGCGAGCTTCCAGAACAGATCGGGGTAGCACACTGCGGGGAATACGTCATGGGCTTTCATGCGGTCGTCGCCGTTATTGGTGCGCAGATTAAGGAATTCCGGCAGATCGCGGTGCCATGCGTCAAGATATACCGCGACTGCGCCTGCGCGTACGCCGAGCTGGTCTACGGCGACTGCTGTGTCGTTGACGAGTTTTATCCAGCGGATAATGCCGCCGGCGGCTCCTTCAAAGCCCCTGATCGTAGAGCCTGCGGCGCGTACTTTGCCGAAATACATTCCCATGCCGCCGCCGAATTTGGATACTTTTGCGAAATTATCAAGCGAGCGGTAAATGCCGTTGAGGCTGTCGGGCACGGTGTCGATAAAGCAGGAAGAAAGCTGGTGATACGGTTTGCGTGCGTTGGCGAGGGTAGGGGTTGCCATCGTTACTTCCATGCGCGAAAGCATGTCGTAAAACTTGCGTACCCATGTCATGCGGTCTGTTTTTTCCTGCATTGCCAGATGCAGCGCGATGCCTAAAAACAGTTCCTGCGGCGTTTCAAGCGGTATGTGGCTGCGCGTATTGATGACGTAGCGCTTTAAAAGCAGATCAAGCCCTGAGTACGTAAAGAGGTTGTCCCGTTCAGGAACAAGCATCTGTTCCGCCTGTTCTATTTCTGCGCGGCTGTACGCAGCAAGGATATAGTCTCCGTAAAGGTTTTCCTGCGTCAGATACGTGATTTTTTCAAACAGGTTTTTTATGCCGCGGTTATGCAGTTCCTGCTGCAGGCGCTGGCGGAATGAATGATTTAAAAGCCTGCCTGCGATAAACTCCCACTGCGGCGCTTCAGGGCTTATGAGCTCAACGGCGGCGCGTACTAACGCAGCATAGCGGTCCTGCTGCTGCATATGCTCCTTTATAAAGGAAGCAAATTTAACGGCAAGGATATGCAGCGAATATGATTCTCCGCTGTAGGACCGCTGAATGCCGGCAAGCGGTTCGTCAAGCGACGGATCCTGGGCGAGCTTTACTATTTCTTTGCGGGCTGCGCGCAGTTCCGAGCGTTTCTGCCGGAACAGGATATAGCTTTTGGCTTCGGCAAAGTAGCCGTGCTGCATGAGCGTTTCTTCTACGATATCCTGTATCGTTTCTACGCTCTTGTTGTCCGTGTGTGAAAGTTTTTCTTCCACCGATGCGAGCAGCCGCGCAAGGATTTCCTGATTGACTGTGTTTCCGGTGCTTTGGAACGCTTTTGCCATTGCGTTCGTGATTTTTTGCCCGTTATAGGTTTCCGTTGTTCCTGTCCGTTTGATGATGTGCATATTATGTGTTATGCGTCCTTTATATGTGGATTATGGATGCGGCCGTTTACTATTCGTTTTAACCAGCGCAGTTTTTGAAAAATGCTTGTTAAACAGCCGGCTATGCATTTTATCAGAATATTGTTGTTTTGGGAACGAAAGAGTTTTTGCGCAAGGCGAAATAGATATGATTTAAAGAATGGCGTTGGCGGGAAAATAAATGCAGATTGCAGCAATGCCTGTTCCGGCGCAGCAACCAAACGGGTGAGTTCTTCTGGAATATCTCCTGCAGCTTTAATCATCTCTGCTGTGTGCGGATCACTAAAAATACATATGTCTTTATTTTCAGGCTGCATCGCAAAAATACTTGAAAAATAGTGCATTATTTTCATGTGCCGTATGTATCGCACGGTATATAGCGCTTGTGTGTTATATATATCAGGCATCAGATGAATCGTGTCAGGATAGAGTTCCCGTGTGAGCTCTAATGTCGGTTGGTCTTGTGTTGTTATAGAACTGTATTCTATATATAAGGCGTTCCATTTATTAAAAAAAGCGTGCGCGTCAGGCATGTCTCTGACAAAGAGTACGCCGCTGTTAAAGTAGCCTTTTGATATATCAGGATTTGCATGAACCGTTTTGAGATCCATGAGCGCGCTGTTTTTTTTTGGATGGGTTTCCAGTGTCGTATGTAAGTCATATACGGCAGATATCGGCGCCTGCGTAATATCGGTAAGCTCAGAGAGATCTCCGCAGACAACCGTATCTGAATCTATAAACAAAAAATCGCCGCTTATTAAACTGCGCAGGTTTGTTTTGAGCAGGCGGGAACGAACTTTCTGCGAATATTTTTTATCGAGCGGAACGGTAATGTGTTTATCCGTATATAACAGAATATTTTTTCTATTTCCGGTCAGAGACGCGGCAGTTGTATCATCCGTAATAAGCGTAATATGCGCATCCGGCATATAGTATTTTGCCGAATACATTGAAAGCAGTGTCTGTTCAAGATATGTGTCTGTTTCAGAAGACGTGAGCACATACGCGAGCTTAAAATCCACTTAGTCTTTTCTCCATATATCGCGCGTGTATACTTTTGGGGCGTACGGCTCAAGCTGGCCGGTGAGCCTGTTTGCAATAATAACGTCGGCCTGCCGTGCAAATTTGTCAAAATCGGTTATCACTTGCGAGCCGAAAAACTCTGCCTGCTGCAGCGCCGGTTCATAAATAATAACCTGCACGCCTTTTGCTTTAAGCCGCTTCATGATGCCCTGTATGGCTGACATTCTGAAATTATCGCTGTCTGTTTTCATTGTGAGCCGGTATATGCCGACACATGCAGGATGGCGATTGAGTACCATTGCAGCGATATGATCTTTACGCGTTCTGTTTGATTCCACAATAGCGCTGATAAGGTTTTCAGGAACATCGCGGTAATTCGCTTTCAGCTGCTTTGTGTCTTTTGGCAGGCAGTAACCGCCGTAGCCAAATGAGGGATTATTATACCCGTCTCCAATGCGCGGATCAAGGCAGACGCCCTGTATAATGGCTTTGGTGTCAAGCCCGCGCAGTTCTGCGTACGTGTCAAGTTCATTAAAGTAGGCAACGCGCAGCGCAAGATACGTGTTTGAAAAGAGCTTTACTGCTTCTGCTTCCGTTGGCTTCATGTACAGCACCGGCACGTCTTTTTTGCGCGTGCAGGCGAGCACCGCCTGTGCAAACTGCGCCGCCTGCGGCGCATCGCTTCCGATGATAATGCGGCTGGGGTAGAGGTTGTCGTACAGCGCTTTACCCTCGCGAAGAAATTCCGGCGAGAATATAATCGTAAGCTCGGGGTATTTTTGCTGCATCTGACCGGTAAAACCGACAGGGATGGTTGATTTAATAATGACTGCCGCGTCAGGTCTGATACGCGCGGTTTGTTCTATAACCGACTCCACAGAAGACGTATCAAAGTAATCTTTTTCAGGATCATAGTTTGTCGGCGTGGCGATAATGACAAGCTGCGCCTGTTTGAGCGCCTGTTCATTATCCGTGGTGAATGTGAGGTTTTCATGGATGCGGGGCAGCTCCTGTTCTATTTCCGTGTCTTTTATGGGGGATATACCCTGATTCAGTTTCTGTATTTTGGCTGTATCTATATCGCTTGCAATAATGATATTCTTCTGCGCAAGCAGCACGGCATTTGCCAGCCCGACATAGCCGATGCCGATAACGGCAATGTTCATATCTGTATACTCCTGTATGCTGGGATTGTCAGCAGTAATCGGCAAGATTTATGTGATAAAACTCCGATAACTGCCGGATATATACGTCGTTTTGATTATTGCCGCAGTTTTCTTTTGAAAGCGCCTGAGTTGTAGTTGCTTGCAATGTATATGGATGTACTGGAAAATGCGGTACCCAGACAACGGGAACATGGGCTTTTTGTTCCATGAACTTAAGCCATATATCATCCGCATTCAGGCACAGTTTTTGTATAGCGGCACTGTTGAACGTTTCTTTTGGCAGAAGATGTGGAGGATACAACGCACCGGCACCTCCTGTGGCAAGCAGCGCAAATGATGGCGTGCGGATTTTTTTGTGTTCATAGCCCCAGTCATTGTACGGTTTTATGAGCCCTGTAACCGGATCTTTTTTTATTTTATGAACACGGCGCGCTGATACAGCATATGGATACTTTTTATATGACTTGTATAAGTCTTTTACCAGATTCTTATCATAGATAAGATCGTCATCAACGGTAATGACTGCCGCATCCGGGTACTGTTGCATAACATAATAATACTTTTTATGCGGCTTTAAGTTTTCATCAACAGGCAGAATGGTTACGCCGTATTTTTGCAGCTCAAGCACTGATTGCGGAATGCAGTCCATTTCATTTATATATATAGAAAGGATTATGTTATCCGGTTTCATTGATTGCCGTAGCAGGCTTTTTATGCAGATATAAAGCGTATCATACCGCGCCGGATAACTTGTCAGTGATACAATAATTTTTTCTTTTCTTGGATTTGTATTAAGACCGGTAAGTTTGCACAGCGGCAGTTTATCGTAGTATGTGCAGTACAGCGGTTCAACAAGATAATTGTATATCCGTTCCAGTTTTGTTCTGATTCTTTGGCAGAGTTTTATAATTTGCTGTCTAGTATACATTGTAATCTCTGTTTGAAATTTTCATATGAAAAATTACGGCTCTTTTGTACTGCCTGTTGTGATAAGGTTTGCAGCAACTCCTGATTCCGGGCGATTTGCTCCGTATAAGAAACAAGCTCCTCGATTGTATTCCAGCGTCTGCCGCAGGTATCATCAACTATTTCTTTTTGTCCGCCTTTATTGATGACAATCGGAATACAACCTGCGCTCATTGCTTCAACAGTGGTGATGCCAAAATGTTCAAGTTCATACGGGGAACTGTTTTCATCAATTCCAAAACCTTTCGCGTGCCAAAAAAAGGTCGCGTTCGCATACAGTTGCTCAAGTGTTTGTCTGTCCGGATTAAAGAAAAACCGTATATGTTCAGCGATACGCTGCAGTTGAGCTGCATATGTTTGTGTTTCCGTATATGCAGCTCCTGCAATAATCAGCTTGTACTGCTGTGTTAAAAATGGCGAAGATAGATACGCCTTGATAAGGACTTCAATCTTTTTTGATTGTTCTATGCGGCTGCATATGAGAATCGTATTTGTTTTGGGTTTCTTGGCTATACTAATCGGCGTAACCGGCGGATATAATACCGTGATTTTATTATTATCAATATGCCACATAGTTGTAAGCCATGCTGCGGTAAATTGCGAATTCGGTAAAAAACAGCAGTATGAAGTAAGATATTCTCTATCTGTTTTTTGTGCAAATCTCTTGAGTATCGGGTATCTGCGTGAAAACGACTGCACCATTTTAGGCTCTGTAGGAAAATGAACAATCGCGATATTCTTTTTTGCGCGCCCGCTGTATAGCCCCCGTGAACAGTATATAAACAGATCAAATGGTTTAGTACGCTGCTTTAATGTATAGACGAACCGCAGATACTGCAATTTGTTCTTATAACTAGGAGAACGGAAAAATGAAAGAGAGATGTGATTCGTCCGTATATGTATGCCATATGCGGTGTTTAATCGGTGTACAAATGCTTCTGTACTTGGTTTATAAGTACCGGGATGCAATTCTGTAATAACGGTAATATCGGCGTCCGGATATAATTCTTGCAATGCGTATAGCAGATTTGCGGTGTATGATTCTGTTCCGCCAAACCGATATAGAATGTCCCAAATATATACTGCAATGTGTTTCATGCTATATTGTCCATAATTGTTTAAGATATTTTTTTGTCTTTGCAAACAACCGCGGATGACACCATAAGAGTGAGGTAAGCAATTTCAGGCAAATGATAAGAATCGCTGATTCATTATTCTTCTTAAAGAATATGATTTTAGAAATGGCGTTTTGTATGCTTGAAAAAGTGCCGTATTTATCTATTTCATTTGTTTTTGTATGTCCAGAAGACTGTCCCTCAAGATGAATAATCTGCGGTTCATCAATTACTATACACTGCAATCCTTGCTTATATAATTGATACGCGAGATCTACGTCTTCGCAATACATAAAATATCTTTCATCAAAACGGGCAGCCGGAGTATTTTTGATAAAGATATTTGCGCCTGTGATAAAATCAACTGGACCGATATATTTTTCTTTCGGAATATCCCGTACGCAGGCAATAGCTTTTTTCCTAAAAAGCCATGCCAGCAGCTGCAATTTATATGTTCCGTATACTGCATGAGCCCGTATATTGAGTTCCTGCAGCATGGTAGGAAACCGTCCGTATGAGTGAGTAATATTGCCGTTTGTATCTAAAAGGTTTGTCCCCAATGCGCCTATACACTGTACATTCGGCGCTGTTTGCCAGTAGTCATAAAAGATTTTAAGTGCATTATTTAATAGGATAGTATCGCTGTTTAGATATAATATATAGGCACCCTGCGCAATGTCTAACGCCCGGTTATTCGCCGCGCCAAAGCCAATATTCCTGTTGTTTTCGATAACGCGCACAGGGAAGGTATATTGTGTAAGCATTTCTATGCTGCCATCTGTAGAACCATTATCAGAAACAATAATTTCGTAGCTTATGTCGTGCGTTTGTGCAATAATAGAATCTATACATTGTTTGAGAAGCGTTTTTGTATTGTAGCTGACAATGATAACGGATATGTGCATATTATTGATAAAATACGATTTTTGTTTGATGAGCGTTTCTGTTTTCTTTGGCCGGCAAATCAAGATAATTTAATCCAAAGGTTGTTTGCAGCACATAATCGGGATTTTTAGGCGCGGCAATTGCTTTCCCTTCAAAAGTGATTTTACTAAGCGGAAAAATTTCGCTTTTTTTGAATTGTGTATTCCATTGTGTTGTATATGCATAAGTAATTGTGTCCCGTTTTATTTTAAATAGTCCGATAAATGTAAATAATGGAATTAAGCAATATCTGTTTATCTTATACAGATATTCGGCTATTTTTAAATGATCATTCTGTATCATGCGATTGCATAATCGCACTACACGCCAGCTTATTTTCTTAAAAACTGGAATTACATTGTCTGAGTAGGGGAATATATCTACTTGCAATCCGCGGTATTTACGGATTTTGTGTATAGGTGAATCTTGTATATATTCGCTTTGCGTGTCTCGTAATACATACCAAAACTGTTTATAATTATGGTCTGTTTCATGGCACTGCAATATATATGGTGTATCTTGTGTTGCTTGTAAAAGCAACGGAACTAATTTTTTACAGTCTTTTTGCATAACAACAATATCCATATCATCATCCCACGGAATAAAGCCTCCATGTCTGACTGCACCAAGAAGATTACCATCAGATAAAAAATACGGAATATTATTAGCTGTACAGACTTTATCTAAAAACAAAAGCATATCCAACATACGCATTTGCGCTTTTCGTAAAGTACTGCCCTCTGGATTATATTCTTGTTTTAATTGTTCTGCTGTTTCCCCGGTGTTGAATATTCTTTTCATAAAGTATATACCTTTCTATTTTATCCATTGCTTAAAACATTGCTTTGATATGATAGTTTGCATTAAAAAATGATCTTGAACGTATTGACTTTGTTCTTGTCGTTTGTCAGCAATAGATATTGTCCCGTCTATAATCTTTTGCAGGTGTTCTATCATTTGCTGTTTTATACTGTCTTCATTCTGTTTGCCTGCGCTGCTAGTATCGCAGATAAAACCTAATGTCCCTTGTTTTGTTATATCATAAGCTGCTCCCACATTTGTGGCTACAATATAACAGCCGGCGCTTGCTGCTTCTAATGTGGCTATACCAAAAGATTCATGCCGGGAAGGGAAAACGAAAATAGAAGCTGCTTCGTATTCTTTTTGCAGCGCCTCTGAATCTGAAATAGAACCGGTTAGTGTTACTGCTGCTTTAAGGGCGGGGTAGTGTGCAAAAAACGTGTCTAAATATGATTGAAAGTTTTGCTCTTTTGTTTCCAGCTCCCCAATCAGTTTTATTTTCCAATCATATAAATGTAACTGCGCAATAACCTCCAGCAAAAGCTCTGTATTTTTCTGGTAAGAACCCAATCGTCCTACAGTGATGATTGTTTTTTGTTTATGCGCGAAATTGATTTTTTTATTATATCCATCATCCAATCCATTCGGAATAAGATGAATGTTTCTGTTCTGGAAAAATGGTTTTGCTTTTAAAGCATCAAATGCAGAAGTTGTTTCGACTGTGAGCAGATCAATACTATTATACTGCCATGTCTTTATATACTCTTTTATCGTTCGGGGATTTTTAAAATTAGGGTATTCAAGTTTTTGCTCTGATGTAATTGATACTATTGACGCATCCAGTTTTACGTATGTTTTAATTCGTGG
The DNA here is from genome assembly GCA_019113455.1 of Candidatus Treponema faecavium. Classification (GTDB taxonomy): domain Bacteria; phylum Spirochaetota; class Spirochaetia; order Treponematales; family Treponemataceae; genus Treponema_G; species Treponema_G faecavium. The sequence goes on from DXHG01000099.1 coordinate 13,198, forward strand.
AAAAAACATTTTGCAAAAAAAAGCAAAATATAGGCTGTACACATCTATATGGAACATCATAATATGCGTAATATTACGATGCCAAAATAGATACCATAAACTTAGTACTATACATTTATATATATAACTTCTTTTATAGTACGATGGATTCGATTTAGGTTCCCGAAAAAGATTGATTATGTTTATTTCTGATGAAGTATGTATCCCCCCCCCTCGTTTTTAT
>DXHG01000100.1 GCA_019113455.1 Candidatus Treponema faecavium
CCCCAAAAAGCAAATTACAGAGAATAAGAAAGAAAAAAGCCCGCGTGCACACGCAAAAAACACCCCGCGGTAAACCCGCAAAGAAAAACGCGCACGTGCAGAGGAAATGCCGCTGCCCTGCGCAGCAGCTCAGGTTACTTGACGCTCTGCCGCAGTAAATGGTATAGTAACGCTGACACTGAAAATTATACATAAAAGTAAGAGTCGTTCCAACGGCTCTTTTTTTATACCTTGTCCGGGCAGGTTCCGGGTATGTTCATGGAGTTTTTTGTGGAATATATTTCTTTGGATTCACAGCCCTATTACGCTGACTGCCGGCCGCTGGCGGAAGGACTGGGATTTCTGCTCGTTGAACTGCGCGTAACGCGGCGCGGAGCGGATACGCACGTGTCTGCCGTGATTACCAAACCGGTGGCTTCCGCACAGACTGACACGGAGCAGCCGCGGAACGCATATATGTCAGTCAGTGTTGACGACTGCGCACAGGTTCACCGGCTCCTGCTGCCGCGTCTTGAGGCGCTGCTGAATACGGACAATATATCGATGGACGTGTCGTCTCCGGGGATGGAACGGACGATAAAAAACGCGGCTGAGTTTGCGCTTTTTGCGGGGCGTCCGGTGCGTCTGTGGCATACCGCGGTAAAAGATTGGATTTATGGAATAATAACTGAAAGCGGCGATGCAGCTTTGTCTATTCGTCCGCTTGAATCGGCAGAGCAGGCCGGCTCTGCAGTGCAGACGATTCCGTATACGGAGATCGCAAAAGCAAAATTATTACATTTGTAAGGAGTCGCGATTATGGCATCGCAAATAGCAGAGGCAATACGTCAGCTGACGCAGGATAAGGGAATCCCGGAAGAGTCTGTCGTGCATATTATTGAAGATATGATAAAAGCCGCATACAAGCGGTCGTTCGGTACTGATGAGAATGTGATTATAAAGTTTAACGACGATTTATCCGACGTGTCCGTATACGCGCGGAAAGTGATTGTAGACGGCGTATATGATCCGACGCTTGAGATGGAGCTTGAAGAAGCGCAGCAGCTGTACAGCCCTGACTGCGAAGTAGGCGATGAAATAGATATTCTCATAGATCCTAAATCGTTTGCCCGTTCCGCGGTGCAGACGGGCAAGCAGCGCGCGCATCAGTCGCTGTCAGAAATACAGAAAGACAGTCTGTATGCGGAATATAAGGATAAAATAGGAGACGTTATTGTCGGCTATTATCAGCGTGAGCGCAACGGCAATATTTATGTCGATCTGGGCAAAATAGAAGGATACCTGCCGGTCAAGTATCAGTCGCCGCGCGAAGTGTATCATAAAAATGACCGGATTAAGGTATATGTCAAAGACATTAAAAAGACAAACTCCGGTTTGCAGCTGATTGTATCAAGAACGGATCCTGATTTTGTGCGCGCGATTGTGGAACTTGAAGTACCTGAGATTTACGATAAAACGGTCGATATTTATAAAGTAGTGCGCGAGCCGGGATACCGAACAAAGATAGCGGTGCTGTCTCATCGCGACGACGTGGATCCGGTAGGCGCGTGCGTAGGGCTTAAGGGCGTGCGTATTCAGGCGATTATCCGTGAGCTGGAAGGAGAAAAAATCGATATTCTGAAATACGAGCCGGATCCTAAGCTCTTTATTAAAAATGCGCTGTCTCCGGCGGAAGTGCTTGACGTGGTGATTATCGATGAGGATAAGAAGCAGGCGGTAGCGGTTGTTGCCGATGATCAGCTGTCGCTCGCTATCGGAAAGCAGGGGCTTAACGTGCGGCTGGCAAACAGGCTGTGTGATTGGAGCATCGATGTTAAGACTGAAAAGCAGTTTGAAGAGTTTGACGCCGAGATGATTGGTTCGCGCAAGGCAGCTCACGATTTGTTCTCAGGAGGAGAAGAGATCACGCTTCTTTCTGAGGTTCCCGGCATAGACGAACATACGGCTGCGGTGCTGCGTGAACAGGGTATTGAGGAAATCGGTCAGTTTATCGAAGCTTTTGACAATGGCAGTATAAGCGCCTGCGCTGAACTTTCCGAAGAAGATATTGAGCGGATTCATAAGATTCTGACTGAAACAGTAGATGTGATAGAAGATGTGCCGGATTCCGAGACGGCAGGCACTTCCGGCAGCGTTTCTGACGAGGCGGCCGGGGAAGATGAGGATGTATATGAATGTCCGAACTGCGGCGCTCCGGTTACGATTGATATGACGGAGTGTCCGAACTGCGGCGTCGGTATTGAATTTGAGGATGAGGAATAGGATACGCTATGGCTGAAGATGCAGACAACAAACCCACGTTTATTCTGAACAAGCAGCAGAAAAATCCTAAGCCACAGCCAGCTCAGGCTGCGGATGCTGCGGCTGTTCCTGCGGAAAAAAAACCTGATGCGGCGAACAAGTCAGAGCCGAAAAAGGTTGTCGTAAAAAAGAAGGTTAAGCTTGCCGGCACGGCGCCTGCAGTTAAAGCGGCTGATGGTCAGGGGCAGGCGGAACAAAAGATTGTCGAAAACAAAAAGCCTGCGGCGGCGCAGGAGCCGGCAAAGGCCGGCTCAGGGCAGGAAGCCGTACCGCAGAAAACGGAGCAAAAACCGCGGGTGCAGACGCTTGAACTGCAGTCTGCGCGGCCGAATATTAAGGCCGGCAATTTATCCGACCGCGGCCGCACTAATTATCAGCGCGGCGGACAGAATCGCTCCGGCGGACAGCGCCGTTCAGATGGGTTTACCGGTGCGCAGGCACGCGAAGGCTATCAGAACCGTTC
>DXHG01000101.1 GCA_019113455.1 Candidatus Treponema faecavium
CCCCGCGGGGAAGCTGTAAAGAAAACAAGCCCGCGTGCAGTGTGCCGCATAAACGTTATCATCCTGCGCCGGAGAAAAGCGTTATTGTACAAAACGCGCATACCTGCTATAACCGGTGAAGAGGTATATGATGAAACTATTTGAAGCCGGTCAGGAGATTACGACAAAAATCGCGGGTATTTCCGGAGACTATATATTTCTTGACCTGAACGCAAAAAGCGAAGGTATCTTGGACCGAAGCGAGTTTGCCAAAGAAGACGACAGCACGGCGGTGCAGGTTGGAGACACGGTGTCGGTGTTCTTTTTAAAGGAAGAAAACGGAGAACTGTATTTTACGACAAAGATTGACAGTAAAAAAGCCGATGCCGCGCTTATTGAAAACGCGTGGAAAAGCGGTATTCCGATTGACGGCCATGTAGAAAAAGAAATAAAAGGCGGCTTTGAGGTTAAAATCGGCGGCGCGCGCGCGTTCTGCCCGTACTCGCAGATGGGATACCGGCAGAAAGAAGACTCATCGTTTTATATCGGAAAGACGCTGCCGTTTATTATCCGCGAGTATCGGGATAGCGGGCGCAGCCTGCTTGTGTCTAACCGCGCGTATATGGAAGCGGAAGAAAAAAAGAAGCGCGAGGCGATGCGTTCCGTGCTTGTGCCGGGAGCGTGCATGACGGCAACGGTGCAGGCGATTGAGCCGTTCGGCGCGTTTGTTGATATCGGCGGAGTGCGGGCACTGCTGCCGGTTTCAGAGCTGTCGTTTTCCCGCGTTGAGAATCCCGCAGAACTCTTGTCTGTGGGTCAGGAAATTCGCGTGAGCGTCTTAAAGGCTGACTGGGAGCACGACCGTATTTCGGTAAGCATGAAGGCGCTTGCCGATGATCCGTGGAGCCATGCCGCACAGAAATATACGGCCGGTTCGCAGTGGACTGGGCGCGTTGCCCGCGCTGCAGAATTCGGTTTATTCGTAGAGCTTGAGCCCGGCATAGACGGCCTGGTGCACGTATCCGAACTGGAGCACGACGGGCGCAGCGGCCCGCTTCGCAAGCGGTATGCCGCAGGCGAGAAAATTGCTGTCGCGGTGAAGTCTGTCGACACGGAAAAAAAGCGCATTTCGCTTGCTGCCGCTTCTGCACGGGAAGAAAATACATACGCGGATTCCTATCTGGCACAGCAGAAACACGATGACGGAGAAACGTATAATCCGTTTGCCGCGCTGCTTGCGAAAAAGAAATAATGCGTGCTTTGAGCGCGCACCTTTCCCTTGCGCAGGGAAAGCCCCAGAAAAAACGCAGAAACAGCACCTCGTGTGAGACCCGCGGATCTGGCGCGGTGTACGCAGCAGAGATGCTTTTGTCCTGATATTAGATAGAATTGATTATTGTCTAATTCAGTTTTATCTGATATACTGTATGCACAGATAAGGAGTGTTTATGAAAAAGTATATATGTCTTTGTCTTTTGGCTATAGGCACCGTGTTTTCGCTTTTTGCCCAGAGTCAGGAATCCGTTGACTGGAGCAAGGTGGATACTACCGCAGTTGAAGTAACTACCGAAAAAGACGGCAATATGACGATGTCTATAGAGTATATACCGACAACTGCCGAAGCACGGTTTACGTATTCATGCCCGAGCGAGGATTTTGAGCAGGATCTGGCGATGCTTGCGATACGCGAACGTGTCGGAGATTTTACCCGTGAAAAAGGATACTATTCATATACGTATACGCGTCCTGACGAAACGAGCTACGACTACGCCAATGAGGTGACGCTGTACAAGTGCTATGTGCAGCTGACAAAGTAGCCGTTTGCGTGCAAAATAAAAAGCTCTCCGCTGATGCGCGGAGAGCTTTTTATTTTTATGCGGCGGCGCTAGGCAACGATGCCGTTGATTGCAATGTTAATCGCACCGCTCATTTCTTCTATAGACTGCTGATCAAGGATAGCCAGTCTGAATATCGCAGACTCAATAAGACTGTAAAGCATTTCGTTTATGTCGTGCACGCTTACCTGCTTGAACTCTCCGTTTTTTATGCCTTCTATGATGAGCATTGACAGGAGGTGGCGCAGGCGCACAATGCGGCGGCGCACGCGTTCGCCGGGGTCTTTCCCCGTTTTTTGCAGCTGCAGCAGATACATGAGTATCACGTTAAAAAGCCGCTTGTTTTTTGTGCAGCGCTCAAGTATCGCGCTGATAATGGCGCGCAGGCGGTCTGTTGCGCTCAGCTTTCTGTCGCGGATAATGAGCAGCAGATCTGCTTCTATCGTAGAGGTGAGCTGCTTAATGCTCCACAGGAATATTTCTTTTTTATTCTTGAAATAGATATAGAGCGTCGTGCGCGTAATGCCGCATCGGTCGGCTATTTTTTGAAATGTCGCATCTTCGTATCCTTCGTCCATAAAGACGTCAAGCGCTTTATCAAGGATTTCGTGCTTGCGTTTTTCATGTTCAACGACTATGGCCATTGGGTATGTTTCTCCTTTTATATAGATAAAAACAGGTGTCAAGATTTCCGCTTTTAAGCTTGCGCGCCGACTGCGCCTGTACGCCGAACGCCGTTTCAAACTCACTGTGCGCAGTGATAAAGCCCATGTCCCAGCCGGGAAAATTGCGGTACAGGCAGTGCATGCGCTGATAGAGCTCCCGCGCCTGCTCTGCGTCTCCGAGCCGCTCTCCGTAGGGAGGATTGCCGAGAATCATGCCCGTATCGTACGGCGCGGAAAGTTCGGTGAAATCAGCCTGTGCAAAGTCCGGCCTGACAACGCGCGCGCTGCTGTCTATGAGATTGAGCGCGCGCCCCGCGGTAACGCACGCGCGTTCCGCGTTTGCGCGGGAACGTGCCACCGCTTCGCTGTCAATATCTGTGCCGGTGATGCGCGCCTGACAGTCAGGCTGTATTTTTTCGGCTTCTTTGCAGCGCAGTTCATGGGCGCGCTCCGCGTTAAAAAACGCAAGGTTTTCAAGCGCAAAACTTCTGCCGAATCCGGGTGCGGCATTATAGGCATAGAGCGCCGCCTCGCACGCGATAGTGCCCGAACCGCAGAACGGATCGTGCAGCGGCGTCTTCCTTCTCCAGCACATAAGCTGCAGCAGCGCCGCCGCAAGCGTTTCGCGGATAGGTGCCGGACCGCCGTCGGTACGGTAGCCTCTGCGGTAGAGCGGCGCGCCGGAGAGGTCAAGAAGTATTTCTGCCGTATCGTGTTCCACGTATACGCGGATGTCAAACGCGCTGCCGGTTTCAGGCAGTGAAGACATGCGCCACGCGTGTCCGAGCTTCTGATACACTGCCTTATGAACGACTGCCTGTATGCTGTGCTCCGAGGCAAGGCGGCTGCGGTGCGTGCGCACCTTATCGACGATAATGCGCGCGTCTTTATGGAACAGATCCTGCCAGTCAATGGCGTACACGCCGTCAAAGAGCGCGTCAAAGTCAGGTGCTTCAAATGAGGCAAGCCGCAGGTACACGCGGTCGGCGGTGCGCAGGCACAGGTTTGCGCGGTACAGCGCGTCATCGTCTCCGGAGAAATAGACTCGTCCGGGCGTGCCTGCGCCGCGTCCATGCGCGCACAGCGTGTAGCCAAGCTGCTTTATTTCGTTTCCGAGCACTTTTTCAGCGCCGATAGCGCAGAGCGCCGTTAGTGTATTCATAGCGCATACCATAACATTTTTTCAAAAATCGTTCAATTGTCAGTGTAAGTGCGGTTCCTGCGCGGCATCAGCGCGCGTGCGCCTGGTTCTGCGGCGGCTCACGCGCAAACTCAGGCGACACATGGTCAAGCAGGTCAAGAAACGGCTGATTCATGTATATGCGCCGGTCATCGGTGATAATGGCGGCTCCCGTATCGGGAAATGCGGAGCTGAGGAGCTCAAACCCCTTTTGCGCGCCGAGTATAAAAACGGCTGTGGAAAGCGCGTCCGCATTCAGTGAGGAGTCCGCAGCAATAGTTACAGACACAGTACCGTTCTGTGCCGGATAGCCGGTATGCGGGTCGATGAGGTGGTGGTAACGCACGCCGTCTTCGATAAAATAGCGCTCGTACACGCCCGAAGTAACGATTGTCTTATTCACGGCGCTGAGCGCGGCGGCGGGAGTGGCGCTCGTATCGAACGGGTTTTTAATGCCGATTTTCCACGGCGCGCCGCCGGCTTTTTTACCGTATGCGTAGATGTTGCCGCCAAGATCGATGAGCGCAGAGGGAACCTGCGCCTGTTTGAGGATACGCACAATCTCGTCTGCGGCGTATCCCTTCGCTATGCCGCCGAGATCAAGGCTCATGCCTTTTTGCGTCAGAAACACCGTGCCCGCCGCTCTGTCAACGATAACGTTCTGATAATTTACGAGCTGTGCTGCTGCGGCTGTTTCGTGCGGCGCAGGCACGCGGGGATGCTCGCTTCCGATATTCCACAGGCGGACGAGCGGCCCTATCGAAGGGTCAAACGCGCCGCCGGTAAGCCTGGCAAAAGAAAGCGCTGCCTCGATGACGGCGAGGAGGTCGCCGTTTACGCGCACCGGCGCCGTGCCCGCAGCCGCATTGACCGCGCTTAAAAGCGATGCCGGGTCGTGCGCGTTGAACGCGGCGTCTATCTCCGTCAGGCGCTGCGCGATAGTATCGTAGAGCTCCTGCGTGCCCGCTTCAAAGAGATTTATCGTGCAGACGGTATTCATGACAAGCGTTGTCTGCGGCGGCAGCACCTGCCGTGCGCAGGAACCGAACAGCAGCGCCGCCGCGCACAGCACGCACGGAATGACAGCCTGCCGCCGGACACGGAAACGCCTGCCGTCGGACGCGGTATATGTGAACGTCATGCGGATACTATACTTGTTTTAAGATATGATTGCAAATGCGCGGCGCAAAAAAAACGCGCGCCGCCGCCCGCGTGCATAAACGTCTGATGCATGGCGGACGGCAGCGCGTGGTTACACAGCGGCGCTGTTACTGCGTTATGCGCAAGTGCAGCTCGTCAAGCTGCTTCTGCTCCACTTCCGACGGACAGTCGTCCATCGGGCTTTGCGCAAACGTATTCTTGGGGAACGCGATAACTTCTTTTATGGACGTTTCGCGGCACATAAGCATTACAAGGCGGTCAAGCCCGGGCGCGATTCCGCCGTGGGGCGGCGCGCCGTATTTGAACGCTTCCGTGAGAAAGCCGAACTTCTGCTGTCCCTGCTCCTCGTTAAAGCCCACAATCTTGAAGATGCGCTTCTGCAGCTCGGGGTCGTGAATACGGATAGACCCCGAGGCAAGCTCATAGCCGTTCAGGACAAGGTCGTAAAGATCGCCTTTAACGCGTGCGGGGTCTGATTCAAGCGTATCGTGATATTTTTCCTGCGGCATCGTAAACATGTGATGCGCCGTATCCCATTTCTGTTCTTCCTCGTTCCATTCAAACATCGGGAAATCGACAATCCAGGCAAACGCAAACGCCTTGCTGCTGCACAGCGCGAGGTCCCTGCCCAGCTTGGCGCGTACCGCGCCGAGCGCCGTGCACGCGGTTTTGCGGTTTGCGTCCGCAACGAAGAGCAGCAGGTCGCCGTCAGAAGCGCCGAGCGCCTGGCGGACAGCCTGTTCATTGCCGGCAAAGAATTTAGACGCGCCGCCTTCAAGGCTTCCGTTCAGCGCTTTCATCCATGCGAGACCTTTTGCCTGGTATATTTTTGCGGCAGCTTCAAGCTCTTCTATCTTTTTGCGGCTGTATTCCTGCGCGGCGCCGGGCACAACGAGCGCTTTTACCGCGCCTCCTGCTGCAGCGGCGTCCTTGAACGCCTGAAAACTGCCGAGCTCCGCAAGGTTTCCTGCTTCCTGCATTTTCATGTCAAAGCGCAGCTCAGGCTTATCGGTGCCGTACCATTCGATAGCGTCGTCGTACGCGATGCGCTGAAACGGCACAGTAATTTCCTCTCCGAGCGCTTCCTTGAACACGGCCGCCATCAAACCCTCTGTCATCGCAAGCACATCGTCGCGCGAGACAAAGCTCATTTCCATGTCTATCTGGGTGAACTCAGGCTGGCGGTCTCCGCGCGCGTCCTCGTCGCGGTAGCAGCGTGCAATCTGGAAATAGCGGTCAAAGCCCGACACCATAAGCAGCTGTTTATAGAGCTGCGGCGACTGCGGCAGCGCGTAGAATTTGCCCGGATACAGGCGGGAAGGAACGAGGTAGTCGCGCGCTCCCTCAGGCGTTGATTTAATAAATGTGGGCGTTTCTATTTCGTAAAAGCCGTTTGCGTCAAGATACTTGCGCGCAGCGATTGTTACCTTGTGACGCAGTGCCAGATGCTGCTGCATCGCCTGCGTGCGCAGGTCAAGGTAGCGGTACTTGAGGCGCAAGTCCTCGTTCGGAATAACCGGCGTGCCGTCGCGGTTCACCTCATCTATCATAAACGGGAGCACATCGCTCTTTGAAAGAACCAGTATCCGCTGCGCGCAGATTTCAATTTCGCCTGTGTCCATGTCGGCGTTAATCATGGAATCGGGTCTGCGCCGCACAAAACCTTCCACTGCGATGCAGTATTCCATTTTCAGTTCCGCGGCAAGGGGAAGGAGTTCCTGCGGAGACGCCGTGTCGACGACAACCTGCGTAATGCCGTAGCGGTCGCGCAGGCTGATAAACGTGATGCCGCCGTGGTCGCGCTTGCGGTGCACCCAGCCGTTCAGTATAACGGTCTTTCCGTTATCGCATCCGCGCAGCTGGCCGCACGTATGCGTTCGTTTCATTGTTTCCATAGTATCAGTATAATAATAGGAAGAAAGATGTAATGCAATGGGGTTTGTTTTCTTTGCAGATCCCTGCGGGGCTGTTTTGCGGTAGCACGCGCGTGTTTTTTTTTCTGCGTGTGCACGCGCGGGCTTTTTTTCTTTGGTATTCTCTGTAATTTGTTTTT
>DXHG01000102.1 GCA_019113455.1 Candidatus Treponema faecavium
GGATTTCGACGAAGAGCTGGACGAAGATTTTGAAGATGATGAGGATCCGTATTTTTTTGATGATGACGAAGACGATGATGACGCTATAGTATACGATGATTTTAACTGACAGATAACACCGCATCTAAATAAAAAGGTCAGTTTGCCAAGCAAACTGACCTTTTTATTTAGAAACAATCCTTGCTAGCAGATTTTCTTTCCGTTAAACCACAGCTTTTCAAGATCATAAAAGTCCCGAGCCTCAGACGACATTAAATGCACCACGATAGAGCCTATATCCACCAATATCCAGTCGTCTCCGGACGGATTTTTCCTGTTCGGCACATGAATCTGCAGATCGTTTGACTTGGTAAAATCTTTTATATCCTTATACAGACCCTGCGCCAATACAGAGCTGTGTACCGTAACAATAATAAAATAATCAGTCCAGCTGCTGATTTCAGACACATCAATCACGCAGACATTTTCACCCTTTCCGTCTTCCAGTATCTGCGCAAGCTCAAGAGCTTTCTCTTTCAGTGTTTTCATATACCTTCCTGTGTATGTGTGCGCTAACGGACATACCGTCCGTCAAAATCACTTCCCAATATAATCGTAAAATCAACCTGAAAATCGGAATCCGATACATCAGATATTTCATCCGCAACAATATTTGTACAGTTTATAAAATTGCCCAAGCTCTCGGATGCCTCTCTGTTGCCGATATGATCGATAATCACCGTGTGTTCAATATCCATCCGTTCGGCGTTCCGTGTCGTAAGCACATCATAACCCGCCCCCTGCAGCAGTGTAGATGTGTTGTGCGCGAGCCCCTGCACCATTGTACCGTTTTGAATCTCAAGCACGTACACACGATTGAGCGCCGTATCCGAAGTTGATAAAAGCGAACTCAGCGTCTGTTTTACCGAATCCTTAAACAGCTGCCCGTCATACAGCGGAAACAGCAGCGTCTGCCCGTCAACAACGCGCGACGAACCGATTATCGTTGTCGTAATAATGCGCTCCGCATCTATCTGCGCCACCACTTCAAACAGCCGCCGCAGATCGTCAGACGAAATATTCGCATTGAATAACGGCGCCAGCGACCTAAACGCTTTCTTTGAAAACAAAAGCGTCTCATTCTCACTGAATGCACTCAGTACGGCAAGCATTGTATTCTGTTTGCGTTCCTGTATGTCGGCGAGCGAATCCTCTTCTGTCGTATACGACAGATAGGTACGCACCTTATCCCCGTCAAGCGTTACCGCTCCCGACGGCAAAAGCCAGCGCTCGCCGTGTTCAGACACCGCATCAATCGGAGACGGCACAAACACGCGCAGCCCGCCAAGATAGTCAGCCAGCTGCACAAAAGCGTCGATAGTGATAACGACAGAAAACGGCACTTCCTGCCCCAAAAGCCGCTCGATCTCAAGCCGGTACGGTTCAATGCCCTGCTCGCGGTATACCGCGTCTATGCGGTCAACACGGCCAAGACTCGCATAAATGGCGCCGGTGTTCCCGGGTATATCATACAGCACGCCGCGCCGCAGCCGCGGATAATACCCTAATACTGTCGTGAATATCGCTTCATGATGCTCGTCTTCAAGTACAAACAGGATCTTGATTATCTGTTCATTGCGAATGACATCCGCGACAGGATCGCTTTGCGTCGCAAATACCAGTATCACAAAGATAATCACCAGCAGCAAAAAAATGGCGATAAGAAACAGCATACTCTTATCAACACCGTATACGCGGGGCTTCACCGTTTACCGCCTTTTTTCCGTTCCGGCTGGCTCTGCAGTTCTTCATACAGCGCAAAAGTCGCCGGAGCAACTGCTTTGCCGCTCGCCTTAAGATACTCAAGATTGTCCCGCAGTATTTTTAACACAACCGTGTCAAGCGAGTATTTCAGCAGGCCCGACACATAGGCAGAAGAACTGTGCGGGCGGCCGGGCTCTATTTTATCAGCAACGTACAATATCTTTTCCAAGCCGCTCATACCGGCGCGGCCGAATGTATGATTACGCACCGCATTCAATATATCGTCGTCATATATGCCATAGTCAGCATACAGCTTTACCGCCGCCGCCCTGCCGTGCAGCAACGATGGCTTTTCCGCTTCAAGCGCCGAAACGGGACTGCCGTCCTGCTCCGCAAGCGAAATAAGGAGCCGTGCCGGCATTTCCTTGCACATATCGTGCGCAATACCGGCAAGGTATCCCTTGTCCGCGTTCTGTCCATACACCGCACACATTTTCCGGCAGGTTTCCGCGGTGCGCAGCGAATGTTCATACCGCGCAGGCTTTACGGACCCCATGACATATTGACGAATACGCTCAGCTATCTGTGAATCCATATAATTTACCATTCACAATATACCGATAAACCGCATCAGGAACAAGATACCGCCATGCCGCCCCATTTTTGATGCGGCTTCTGATGTCAGACGATGATATAGGAAGAATACTGTTGCCAAGTTCGATGTGGCGCACGGAAAACTCCTGCCGTGCAGCCTCCGGCTCCGCAATCATCCGCCGCGCAAGGATAATGTCGGTGAGCACAGGGAGCATATCGCAGCCTGCCCACGTGTTAAAGTCAGCTGCAAGGTCATCGCCCATGATAAGCCCGATTTTTCCGTCAAGTACGGAGGCATAGCGTTCGTTAAGATACCGCACCGTGTCATATGTATATGACACGCCGCGTCTGTCTATTTCGCACGAATCAACGGCAAAATACGGTACATCCTGCGTACACCGCACAAGCATTTCAAGACGCTGCGCGGCGCTCGCTCCCGGTGCAAGCGCCTTGTGCGGCGGCGTGCACGCCGGTATCAGCAGTATCTTATCGTATCCCAGCCGGCAGCGCACCTCATCTGCAAGAAAGAGATGACCGGCGTGAGGCGGATTAAAACTTCCGCCCAGCATGGCGATTCGCATCAGTCAGACTCGCTCCCCGGGTACTGCACCGGCATATCGTCGCAGACTGACCGCCCGCTCATAAACGCAGACACGGCAGGCGCCTGCACAGCCTGCTCATCAGCTGCATCCATCCGGCGCACCATGCTGCAAATCGCCTGTTTAACCGCGTACAGACCTTTACGTTCATGCAAAGAAATAGCCAAAACCGTAAGCTCCGGTTCCGCTTCCCGTAGACGCCGTGTAAGTTCCTCCGCCCGCTCAGCGGCGCCGTCAACATCTATCTTATTGCACAGGATAATGCGCGGTTTAGTGAGCAAGTCAGCGGAAAACGATTTGAGCTCGGCGCAGAGCGTGTCATACGCGGTCAGGCAGGAATCATCGGAACAGTCAATCATAAAAAGCAGGCACAGCGTGCGCGAAATATGCTTTAAGAACCTGATTCCCAAGCCTGCGCCGTCTGCCGCGCCTTCGATAATGCCCGGTATATCGGCAATAATGATGTCGCGCTCATTATCCGCGCGCAGCACACCCAAATGAGGAATCGTTGTTGTAAACGGATACGCCGCAACTTTCGGCCGCGCGTTCGTAAAGAATTCAAGCAGCGATGATTTTCCCGCATTCGGAAAACCAACAAGCCCCACATCGGCGATAATATTGAGTTCAACGCGCAGCCGCCGCGTCTCGCCCGGGCTGCCGTCATGCGCGTAGCGCGGCGCCTGGTTTGTGGAGCTCTTAAAACGCGCGTTGCCCCAGCCGCCTTTTCCGCCGGTAAGAAACACAAAGCGCTCGTGTTCGTTCATTCCGGCAAAGTCTTTGATTTTTTCTCCTGTTTCTGCATCATATATAATCGATCCCGGCGGAAGCGGTACCACAGCGTCTTCTCCGTCACGTCCGAACCGGTTGCTGCCTTCTCCGTCGCAGCCGTTTTTCGCCTTAAACAGCTGTTTATACCGCAGATGCGCAAGCGTGCGCAGATTGCGTTTTACACAAAACACAACGTCTCCGCCCTTGCCGCCGTCGCCGCCGGCAGGCCCGCCTTTCGGTACATATTTTTCGCGCCGGAATGCAATACAGCCGTTGCCGCCTTTGCCGGAACGCACTTCAATGACCGCTTCGTCTGCAAATTGTATCATATATTTTCCTATATAAAAAAACCCGGAACGCTCTTTGCTCCGGGTATCGCGTGCATACTGCACACACACATTTGCCGGCAGGCAATACAGCCTGCCGCGGTGTTAGTAACCTGTCTGTTATGCTTCCGCAGGAGAAACAGAGGCAATCTTTCTGCCCATGCGTTCGTGAAATACCACTTTTCCCGCCGCAGTCGCAAACAGCGTATCGTCTCTTCCCTTTTGGACGTTGCTGCCCGGATGAATCTTTGTACCGCGCTGACGGATAATAATGGAACCAGCAGGTACCCATTCTCCGCCATATGCCTTAACACCAAGATACTTTGGATTTGAATCTCGGCCGTTTTTTGCGCCGCTGCCGCCCCTCTTGCGTGCCATGCTATTACCTCCGCTTTTCTTATTCTATTTCTATTATGTGTTCCCGAAACGATACATAATCGGGATATTCAGCTGCCAGATCCGAGAATCCGTTTGCCAGAAACGTCCGCGCGTACCGCAGCATATACGCCGCCGCATCCTGCAGCGGTGTCTGTTCCATACAGACGCGGAAACTCACGTTCCCGCGTTCCGGTGCATCCGCCGTTACCTTTATTCCCGGAACAGCGGACAACGAATGAATCGCCGTGCGCAGCAGCACCGATACCGCCGCGCACACAATATCCGTTCCTTGACGATTATAACCGGCATGTCCCGACGCACAGCAGGCGCAAAACAGCCCGCTCCGATCGGAATCCAGCCGTACTGCAATCATCAGGCTACGACAATATCCTGCACGCGGATCTTGGTATATCCCTGCCGATGCCCGATTGTCCGATGATAATCCTTCTTGCTCTTATACTTATAAACAATGACTTTCTTATCACGGAACGATTCTTCAACGACCGCCTGTACTTTAGCGCCTTTAACATACGGCGTACCGACAGAAATCTTTTCGTTATCGCTTATCAGCAAAACCGTATCGATATCGATCGTTGCGCCGGCTTCCGCAGAGATTTTATCTACCGTAAGAACAGCGCCTTTTTCAGCCTTATACTGTTTACCCTTATACTCAATAAGTGCGTACATCTTTTACCTCTATCTGAATCAGTAGTATACTC
>DXHG01000103.1 GCA_019113455.1 Candidatus Treponema faecavium
AAACGCGGAAACGGACAGTTCGGCGGCAACGACGAACGCGAACAGACGCTCAACCAGCTGCTTACCGAAATGGACGGCTTTGACGGCTCCAAAGGCATCGTGATTCTTGCGGCAACAAATCAGCCTGACAGCCTTGATCCGGCGCTGCTGCGCCCCGGCAGATTTGACCGGCGTATTCCAGTAGAACTGCCTGATCTTGACGGGCGGGAACAGATTCTGCGTGTTCACGGCGCAAAAGTAAAGATGTCTGACTCCGTTGATTACAGCGTGATTGCCAAAGCCTCTCCGGGAGCTTCAGGAGCAGAACTGGCAAATATCATCAACGAAGCCGCATTGCGCGCGGTGCGGAACGGACGCGATACGGTAAGCCAGCAGGATCTTGAAGAAAGCATAGAAGTAGTCATCGCAGGCTATCAGAAAAAAAACCAGGTGCTCACAGACAAAGAAAAATGGATTGTCTCATATCACGAAGTGGGGCACGCGCTTGTTGCCGCGCTCCAGACAAATTCGGCGCCGGTGCATAAAATCACGATTATTCCGCGCACGTCAGGTGCTTTAGGCTATACAATGCAGGTGGAAGACGACGGCAATCACTATCTGATGACTAAAACGGAGCTTGAAAACAAGATTGCGACGCTCACCGGCGGCCGCGCCGCAGAAGAAGTGATATATGATTCTGTAACAACCGGCGCGTCTAACGACATTGAACAGGCGACAAAACTTGCCCGTCAGATGATTACGCGCTACGGCATGAGCGGCGATTTTGATATGGTGGCGCTTGAGACGGTATCTAACCAGTATCTGGGCGGAGACGCGTCGCTGAGCTGCGCTCCCGAAACGCAGAAACAGATTGACGATGCAGTCGTTGCGCTCGTAAAGACGGCGCACAGCAAAGCGCGGCGCATACTCACGGATAATATCGACGCGCTGCGCCGCATCGCTGCATATCTGTACGAAAAAGAAACAATCACCGGTGATGAGTTTATGCAGCAGCTGCATACTGCAGAGGAACGGCAGAAATAACGCGCTTTTTGTTGGTTTGACCGTGCGTTTTCAGGGGAACAGCATATTTGCCGACGGCAAAAGTTTTCCCGTTTAAAAAATAAAAATTTGCCGCTGGCAAAATTTTATTTTGCCGTTTATCAGACTTGAATTTTGCCGATGGCCAGCGGCGCACTTGCCGATTGCAAATTTTTTGTTTGCCGTCGGCAAATGAAACGTTTGCCGATTGCAAGTGTCTCACTGGCCGACGGCAAATTTCTTACCGGATAAACGGCAAAATAAATATTTGCCGCCGGCAATTTTTTTATTTGCCACCGGCAAAAGTAAATTTTGCCATCGGCAAATTTTTTATTTGTAATCGGCAAAAGTTTTGCGGCAAAACGGGACGCACAGCGCGCCTGTTTTTGCTGTATTGCGGCAAGCCGGGCGCGCTGTATTTTGGCGCTGCTATAAATTTTCCTCTATCCGCGCCGCAAGTTCGGAAAGGCTCATATCAAAGGCGCAGGCGATTTTCAGCAGCACTGTAAGGGACGGCAGCTTTTTGCCTTTTTCAATTTCCGATACGTACACCTGATGCGAGTCGATAATCTCGGCGAGCTGTTCCTGCGACAATCCGCGCTGTTTACGCAGCTTGCAAATTGTCTTCCCGACCGCCTCGTTCATGTGTTCATTGTAGAAAAATATAAGCAATAACATTATAAACTGTTGCTTATAATCAAAAACTAAAAAATAAATTATTCTGCACATATGCAAGACAACAGGGAATTTTCCCATGCTATTGATTCCGGAGATGACGGCGCGCAGCAGAAACACACGCCGCACGGCAGAGCGGCGTCCATGCTTTTCCGCTATATTCTGTTCGGCGTGCTTACGACTGCGGTCAATGTCTGCGTATTCTCACTTTTGCGCGCCGCGCGCGTTCCGCTGACTGTGTCGGTGGCCGCAGCATGGGGTATTTCTGTGGCATTCGCGTTTGTTACTAACCGCAGTTTTGTGTTCCGCCCTGACGCGGACGCGCCTGTGCAGCACATGCACGTTCCACCGGCGTATACGTATCCGTGCTGTCTTTTAATATTTCTGCTGCTTTGTTATATTTCGCCCGTGCGTGCAGGGTGTATGCTATTCGTTTTTGCAGTTCAGGGAATTGTGTTTTACAAACGTGATAAAAGTTTACTATCGTATCATTGATATCGTTTATAATTTCTATTTTTGCGGGCTCTTTTGCAAAAAATACAGCGCCGCCGCCAAAAAACGGCTCTATATAGGCTGTATGTGCAGGGATTAACTTAATAATAGTTTTTGCTAACTTTTGTTTGCCGCCGTAATACGTTAATGGTGGTTTCATACTTTTATAGGTATTTTGCGTATGCGCAAAAAATAAAAAAATCCTCGATGTGCTCGAGGATTTTGCACGATTCGTGCAGAATGATAACGAAAATGTGCGTGTTGATAACAAAAAGGGCTAAACCGATAACGTTTTTGTGCTATGTGATAACATCTGCAATGCCTTTGACTGTTTTATAGATGCGCTGCATGATGCTGTTTTCTGACAGGTATTCAAGCCCCTGTATGGTGATAAGCGGGTTATCGGCAATGATGTCGATACCGCCTGCAAGGTTTTGTCTAAACTGGATGCCGGTTATGTATCCGGCGTGTACAAGCATTTGCAGATACTTGCATCTGCGTGTTTCTGATATGTGCAGCGATTCGGCCGTGATAGCGGATACGTCGAAATCGGGCACGTCGAGTGCACGCTCAAACGCGCTTAAAAGCTGGTAAATGATTTTGAAATTGTCTGTCATATTCGTTATTCTTCGTCGGTTGGAAATAACACATTTATGTGGTGCATTATTTTAAGCGTTTCGTCAATGTCATTTACTAGAGTAAAAACGCCGTCTTTTTCAAGCGCAAACTGCGGAAAACCCACGATTGCCCCTTCAAGCTCTTTATACCACAATTCATATACCTTATACTCATTATATGTACACCAGTATTTATGCGCGGTAAAGACTTCCTGTTTTGCAACGTCTTCTATGGTCATGCTGGTTTATGTCCTTTTTTGTACAATGTAGTTTACAACATTCATATTAACATCGCAATCTTCAACATTCAATAACATGATTGCCTATCGCAGAGCGTAAACATCGGATCCCTGCGCAAACCGCGCGCCGCGCGCGGTATTGCAACGCGCCTCTATTTATTATATGCTTATATATAGAATAAATAGAATTTCAGGCACAACACGGAACAAGGACAAAGGTGCGTTTTACATATACCAGCAGGCTATCTGAAACACAGTATACGCGGCGCGCAGCGCAGGCCGTACGCCTTGTGTGCGCAGTGTTCTTGTGCGCCGCCCTGCCCGCTTTTGCCCAAACGCCGCACAATCCAGGAGAGCTTTCCGCGCACCTGTATGAACGGTTTACCGATGCCGGTCTGTCCCCTCAAAAACAGCTTCTTGCAGGTCCTTCGTCAGACGGCTTTCCGTTCAATATTGTGTTTGACACGCAGCCTGATTTCGGCACAGCCGAGCAGGATACCCTTATCATACAAATCTGTCAGGAAGACGCGCTGCCGCTGTTTGACCGGCTGTGCGCGCTTATAAGCCGCGCGCTGCAGGTGCAGAAACGCGTGCAGATTATCTGCACCGCGCTTGATTATCCCGTACTTCCGCAGCAGAAACAAGAGCCTCGCGGTTCGCTGCACGCTATTTCCCAGCTTGAAAATCAAAACAATATATGTGCCCTGCTTCTGATTCCCCGCTCAACGCTCTCTGACACTACCCGCCGGACACAGCCTTTGATTCTGCCCGGGGCAGGCGGTCAGGCATCGCCGCAGTGGCTGCTCGATATGCTGCAATTTTACGGCACGCGCTCATATCTGCTGCTCTACCGTCAAAACATGATTTCTGCCAATGAGCGCCTCGCCCTTTTTTTGAACAGCAGCATACCGGCGGCAGGCATCGTGTACGACGCTGTTAATCAGGAGCAGACGGCGGATATGTTTTCGCATCTGGAGCAGGTTATAAACACATTCGAGATTCCGGACAACGCGCTCTGGGACCGGCACTACGACAGGGTGCCGGTACAGTCTGTCAATCTCATTATCCCTGAACACAATCAGGTGCGGCTGTTTATCGTTATTATCACGGTAAGTTTGTTTGTGCTCTGCGGGTTTACGTTTTTGTTCGGCAAAAATATCTATCAGAACACAAAAGACTTTCTGCGCACCTGGTATCTGATTCCCGGCACCATCGCGGCAACGGCGCTCATGCTCAAAGCGGGACAAGCCGTATCGGGTATGATTTTGCCTGCGTCAACTTCGCCGTTTTTGTTTATCGTATTCAAAATCATTTTTGCCGTGCTGTTTGTTACGCTGTGCTTTATCATTCTGCTTAAACTGCATCTGCCTGTTTCGCAGGTGGTGTACGGTGTAATGATGTCAATGACGGCAACGCTCAATATCTTTATTTTTGCCGCATTTGATATATCATTCGTGTATCTGTTCGCAATAGAATACATCATAGCCGCGATAGCCGGATACGCGCGGCGGTTTGTGCCGCTCGTGGCTGCAGAGATTGCACTCGTGCTGCCGTTTCTGCCGTATATACGCGATGTTATTGCCTACCCGAACACGGCGTTTCTGGAAAAAGTCGCAGATGCGTCGTTTGCCGGAAATCTGCTGCTCGCCTGTATCCTGCTGCCCATGCTCATCATGTGGCTTAAGCTGCAGATCCGCATTACGGTCTTTCTGCAGGGAAGGAATATTTCCATCAAGCCCGTTATCGCGATTACCGTGCTCACGATGATATGCAGCGCGGCGTTTGCGTGGATATATCTGTCGTCGCCGCGGTTTCAGACGCTCACGCAGCAGACATCCCGATTTGCGGCAGTGGAACAGGGAAATCCCGAACACTATGAAGCAAGCATCACGGCGTCTGAAACGTTTTTTCTTGAGCTGCGCACCGTGCAGCTCAGCTTTACCGCTTCGGCGCCGATTATACGCTGCGATATACACGTTATTTCTGATTCCGGCACGCCGGTATACAGTTCGGATTATCCGATAGCCGTTGATAAACAGCGCGTCTCTTTTCTGCTGCCTGAGTATCCGCCTGAGCCGCTGCAGATTACCTACACGGCAAACGAGACGGAAGACATGTACGTAAGCGCCGTATTCTATCTGCAAAAAGATGATACGACTGCCGCCATGGTGGAAAAGCAGCTCTTTATTCCCGGGAAATCACAGCCATGACGTGGTTTGTGCATGTCGATCTTGACGCGTTTTACGCTTCGGTTGAGCAGCTTGATCATCCGGAACTCAAAGGAAAACCGGTTATTGTCGGCGGGCTTCCCGGCTCCCGCCGCGGCGTTGTGTCTACGGCGTCATACGAGGCGCGCGCATACGGCGTACATTCTGCGATGCCGATTGGTCAGGCGTACCGGCTGTGTCCCGACGGTATTTATCTTCCGGTGCGGATGAAGCGGTACCAGCAGAAATCGGCGGAAATCATGCGCATATTCAGCGAGTTTTCTCCCGATGTACAGCAGATATCCGTGGACGAGGCGTTTGTCGATATCAGCGGCACTGAACGGCTGTTCGGTCCGCCGGAGCAGACAGCGCAGGCGATACAGACGGCGGTGCGTGAGCGGACAGGCCTTACGGCGTCTATAGGGCTTGCGTCAAATAAATATCTGGCAAAAATTGCTTCCGGCATGTCCAAGCCGAACGGTTTTTGCATGATTCCCGCAGGCTCCGAATGTGCGTTTATGCAGCGGCTGCCGCTTAACAAAGTATGGGGCGTCGGAGAAAAAACGCTTGCCAAGCTGCACAAGCTGGGGCTGCATACGACTGCGGATGTTTATAACACATCGTTTGAGCTTTTGGCAAAAACGCTGGGCACTGCCTGCGCGAATTTCCTGTTTGCAGCCGTCCGCGGGCAAAACGCTGCTGTATTCAGTGAAGAAGCCAAAACGCACTCGGTAAGCGCGGAGTCAACCTATGAGTATGACCTCTGTGAACCGTATGCGATAGAAACGGCGCTCATGGAATTATGCTGCACTGTCATGTTCCGCATGTATACGGAAGGCTGGATAAGCAGGACGGTGCAGGTAAAAATACGGTATGACGATTTCTCCACGGTCAGCGTGCAGGAAACATCGCAGCAGATTATAGCCAATACCGAGGATATGTTTGCCCGCGCAAAAACGCTGCTGCACAAAAAATACAGCGGAGGCAGCATCAGGCTTTTAGGGGCAGCTGCGCTCAATCTTGAACGCAGCGAAGTTCTGCGTCAGGGGGAGCTATTCGATTTCGGCAGCGCAAAAGCGCAGAAACTGGAGCAGGCTGTTTTTAATCTCAAGCAGAAAAACCCCAGGCTGAAAATTACCAAGGCGCGGCTGCTGCAGGATCTCTGCGTGCTGTTTCTGCTGCCGGCGCTGTATTTTTTTTGTTCGCAGCAGCCGCTTGCAGCAGAAACGATGCCTGAAACTGCGGCTTCGCACGGCGGAGCGGCGGCGCTTACGTTTCAGCTGCCGCCGCCATCGCCTGATACGGATGGCGCGCTCTTTTCGTATTCGCTGTTTGACACCGACATAGAGTTTTTTATGCAGGGCTACTGGGACACGGAACTGACCGGCTCGCTTTCGTTTTCGTTCGGCGGCGGCAGTGATTTTGCCGTATCCACGGCCATGCCGGTCTTTAAGCAGGAAGTTGATTTATCCGTGTGGCTCATGCTTAATAAACAGTGGTATTTTGAAGCGGCATTTGCCGAACAGTTTGAAAAAAACACCTTTGCGCTCGGCTATACGGGAGAAAACACGCTGCGTTCCGTCCGCATTGCAAACAGAGGAATACTCTTTCCTTCGTTTTATCCTGCGGACGCGCTCAACCGGGGCATAGGCGGCGGAGACAATCAGGCTCCCGGAATCAGCGCCTCGTTTGCCGGAAAGAACTGGAGAGCTGACGCCGCAGTCAGATATGAGGCTCTTACGGCGCATGAAAAGATATTTTACGGTTCAAACGAAGTGTCCGAACAGACAGTGCAGCTTACTCAGTGGGAACGCGGCAGGCTGTTTTTTTTGCCGTCAGTGCAGACTGCTGCATCAGTAACGGGCGTGTATGTTGAATCCGAAAACGGCACGCTGCGCGACCGCGAGGGGCGGACATACCGCAAGCTTGATACATCTGAATATCAGATAGCGCCGCAGCGCGCGCAGCTTGTGCTTGCAAAACAGGCGCTGATAACCGACGGCGCACATAAAAGAACGGCTGCTGTGCTGTTACGTTTTTCAGACGCGGCGGCCATACAGACGCTCAAAACGGAGCTTGGCACCTTCTCCGACGCAGGCGGCAATTCGTTTCTGAGCGATGTGCAGCAGCTTTTTTTGCAGGGCGGCATAGACAATATAGCGGCGTACTCGTACGGGGCGCTGTATCATGACAGCCCTGCAGGAGACCCCAGCGGGAACAGCACAGACGGTTTTTTTACCAACATCTTGGGAACGCAGATGCTCGTTATTCAGCATCCGGCAGGGTTTTCGCCGTTCAGCGGCGCATACCGGTATGCCAGCACCGTGCAATCGGCAGATGAAGTACAGCTTGTCTCGCAATCAACCGATACCCGTATAGAGCCGTACGCCGCCGCAACGGCAGACAGTATGCAGTTCGTTTCGGAAGATTTTCTTACGGCGCAGCCAACGACATATATAGAAGTATACAGCACGGAGCTTGACGGCTCTGACGGAACGCAGGCGGCGGTCAGATTTCCGCTCGCCGCGCGCTATCCACAGTATTATTTACAGTCTGCGTCATCGGTTCCCGCAGGTGAGGCAGACGCTGTCATAAAGATACGCAGCTACTCGCCTGTAGATCAATACTATATCGGCACGGACGCCGCGGAGGGGACTGTTTCCGCATACAGGAACGGAATTCGCGACAGCGGCGCGGCATACGATGCGGAATCGGGCGTTGTTACGCTTTCCGCTGCGGTATCGGCAATGGACCGCATACGCATCGTGTGGTACGAAGACAGCAATACCGCGGATACCGGCGCAATAGCTGCGGCAGCCGGCATACAGTTTTTTCCGTTCGATGGTTTTTCACTGGCGGCTTCTCTCACGTCGCGCTGGGCGTTTTCTCCTCACAAGCAGTTTGCAGACGCGGAGTCTCAGACGCAGGGGTTTGCAGCGCTTGCCGGAGCGGCGGCATATGAAAAAAACGGCTTTAAGGCTGCAAATACGATTGGCCTGACTGTCGATATGCAGAATACAAGCGGCTATTACCGTATCCTGGGCATGGATGATCATGTGCCGCAAACAGCCTATTTGACGCAAAATGCGGCGTTCAACCTGCCTGACGGCTTTATTCCGTCTATTGAACAGGTAAAAGGCGGCGACGCGCCCAATCTTGCTGCACATATATCGCTTATTGAAGATATGCCGGGAATTACCGATGAGTATATCACCGGCTACGCGGCGGTGCTTGCGTATGATCTGCCGGAGACGCAAACCGGCGCGCCTGTATCATGGACGGCGCGCTCAATAAGTCTCGGGAATGCCGCCGCACAGCTTGCCTCGGCATCGCAGTTCAGTATTGCATTAAAAGATATCGGCAGCAATCGCTATGATGTGTATTTGCAGCTCGGCGTGCCTGATGAAGACAGCAGCGCATTTGAGTCAAAGGCTGCTGTACCGACCTGGAAAATAGGCGGGCTTACGGATACCGATATATCGCCCGGCGTTGAGCAGGCGTTTATCCCTGCGCAGATATCCGAACAGGGCGGCTGGCAGACCGTTACGGTAAATCTTACTGACGCAGACCGCGCACGGCTTGCGGAACATCACGCTGCGCGCCTCATTATCGTTAATTCCGGCGCGGCCTTACCGATACAGGGAGAGCTCCTCGCGGGCCCCTATGAAATAACGACGCAGGGATTCTCGGTTAAAACGACAAATGCGGAGGCTGCAGTCAGACAGACGCGGGACAATTCTCTGCCTGATGACATCCGCAAGCGTTTTAATCCGGACAGCGACAATGCCGTACAGCAGATTTCGTGGACGATGCAGAGCGGTGCCGAAAGTAAAATCACGCTGCAGCAATACATAGCGGAAGTCGATATTTCGCCGTATCGTATGCTACATATGTATGTGCGGCTTGCCGGTGAGAACCTAAGTTCATCACCGGCTTTTTCATTTTCGCTTGACCGGCATACAGCAGACATTGTTTCTGTAGACGTTGCGGCAGGACAGCTTGCGCTGCACGGCGGCTGGCAGCTTGTATCCGTAAATCTGGATACGCAAAAAGTATACATAGACGGCGCGGAACTTACCGCACATGCCTATTCCGTGTCATGTATGCTGCATGACACTGCGGTGCGCTTTTCTTTTTCGGCAACGCCGACAGTAAGCGGGACGCTCTACATCGATGAAGTATATCTGTCAGAAACCAGTCCGCAGTATCTTGTTGAAGACTCGTTTGAAGTATCGTGGCAGAAAGACGGCGTTATAGCCGCGGTAAAAGACTTTGCGCTCCTTGAAGACGCGGAAGTAAAAACAGAAGGCACTGTTTCTGTAATGCTTCCGACAGCGCATATTGAGCCTGACGCCGCATTTACTGGCAAAGTATCCGCAAGCGTTACCGTTGCGGGCCTGCAGCTTTCAGGGGACGCCGCACATGCAAGCGGTTCCGACATGATTATATCGGACGCGGGACACGCCGCCGCAACAACCTCGTCAAATCCGCTGTTCCGCTATATACAGTTTTCCGAACAATACCGCTATTCGGAAACGAGCGCGGCAAAACAGAACGCGGCAGGCGTTACGCTTGCTCCGCTCAATATACCGGTAACGCTTACCGCCGAAACGCAGGCAAAAACATCACTCTGGCAGACACAGCAGAAAACGCAAAGCAATCTGTATATCACTATCCCCTTTTCTCCGCTTGACTATACTATTGCGGCACAGGCTGCTGTGTTTCAGGAAACAGCCGCGGTATGGGAGCCCGACGGCGCAAACACAGAGACATACGGAGAAAGCTATCTCAGACTGTCAAAACTCTCATTTTCACGCGGAGAGGCGGCCGCCGCTTCACGTGAATTTTCTTTTAATCTCACAAACGCGATAGTATGCAATACTATTGACTTTATTCCTCAGGCATCATTCAGCGCCGACGGACAGTATGCCAATACGACAGAAACGCTGTATACTCATTCCGCGGAATTTCAGTTTTTGTTTCCGTTTGCCGTTCAGGGCAATCAATTCAGCATCAGCTGGCAAAAAGAAACAGATACCGTGCATCAGACAGCAGCAGGCGGAAACTATGCCGTTGATATTTCTGAGTTATTTGACACGCTCGGCAGACAGGACTGGTTTTTTGCAGCGCTGCCCTTTTATGATATGTTTGATGCACAGCTTCCGCAGAAAATAGCGGCTTTTACTAAAAAATACGCATATGCAGCAAACGGCGCATACAATACCACATACCGCTTTTCATGGCAGCGAAATATTTCAGCCAATCGGTACAGTTTTTTTATACCGACCGCAGCAGAAATCGCAGTTTCACGAAACATCCGTACAGCGCAGAACATTGCCGATGCGTACCAGACAAAACTGGGAGCGTCATTCGCGGCGTTTAACTGCTTCGGTTCATTCGGCATACATCCTGTTTTTTCCTGGTATCAGGAAGATGAGTATATGTCTTCTTATTATATCGGCATCAAAATACCGCGCAGCGATCCGAGTCTTGTTTCTCTGGTATTTTCAGGCTACGCACAGGCAGTGTTTTATATCGAGCCGCAGGCGGCGCTTAAAGCAGCGATTGAGTTTCAGTTTGAGGAGCTGTCAACTTGGAACGGACAATGCACCGCGATATGGGAACGCACCAGCACTTTTTCAGCGATTACGGCGCTTATACGCGCCGTCAGTATTCCGTTTTATGAAAAGATACGCGCCGCAAACCGAACAGACAGCATAAACTACGCCATTGACTGTACCGATTCCGCAATAGCACACACCATAGTCTATGACCATAAACTGACGCTGCAGCTTGGTGCGTATTTTTCTGTCTCGGCGTCATTGGGCGCGGAACTCATTCTTGAACACAAAAAAGCCGCCGTACTGACGCTTCTTGGCAGTATCGGCGGCACCGTTATTTTCTAGCTGTGCTGCTGTTACTGCAGCGGCGCAAAATAACCGGTTTCGTCTCTGCCTGAGCGGTTAAGCAGATACGTTTCTATCTCTACCGGCAGATACGCGGTTCCAAAGTTAGTAGACAGCCGTGAGGTATATGAAAGCTGATATAAACCGTTCGGCAGCTCAAGCAAATCATTCACAATCATACCCAGTCCCTGCGGTCGATAGACGTAATACTCCTCGCCGCTCGTGCGCCGTGTTAAGTAATCAAGCTCTTCAGGAAGCGCCTGCTGTTTAATATTGATCGTAGAAAAAGGAATACCGTTATTATTCATATACGCTGTAAGATCTGAAAGGCTGTAATCGGTAAACGCGTTTTCAGACACAACACCGCT
Source organism: Candidatus Treponema faecavium (assembly GCA_019113455.1). Taxonomy (GTDB): domain Bacteria; phylum Spirochaetota; class Spirochaetia; order Treponematales; family Treponemataceae; genus Treponema_G; species Treponema_G faecavium. The sequence goes on from DXHG01000103.1 coordinate 11,525, forward strand.
CGTAATATAAATAATCGCGCGCTTCTTTTCTGCATTGATCAAATCGTTTGCCGCAAACCTCACCCCTAAATCGATACGGCACGCATCGGAAACAGGATTTTTAAGGCGGGAAAGGTCAAAGTTATCCGCCTGCACCGGAGGACCTTCATACTCAAGCGTGGGAATAGCTCCGGCAGACACAATACGCAGCGTGCCGTTTCCATTCATCGACGTGCTGATATCACGCACGGCCGTTTCTACCGCTTCTTTTAATGCTGTCGTTTCCGGCGAACGGTCAATAACAATCGTAATATCGCACACCGTATTTTCAGACGCTGCTCCGGTCAGCTGCTGATTTTCCACAGGAGCTTTATTTTCCGTAATAAAGAAGTTTGCCGCTTTAAGACCGACAACCGGTTCGCGGCTCCGGTTTTCTACCCTGACTTCAAGTATCACATTCGGAAAATCATCAGCTATCACCCGTTCAATCTGAACAAATAAACCGCCGACAAGCTCCGTCATCCGCGACATAACATAAATTTCGTTTGTTACAAAGTCAGACGCAAGGATATTGCCGTTTTTATCAGGTGCTGCGCACATGATGCGGGACGGCGCGTTGCCGGTTCGGGTGTTTTCAAACACAGCCCCGTTAGCCGTATCGACTGTTACAATGCGCTTGTTGTCGGCAACGATTAAGTACCTGCCGATTGCCTTCATTGCTTCCGGTCGGGTAAATGTCTGAGGCGGCACAACAATGCCTTCGTAATTGCCGGATAAGTCAAATGAATAGATTGCGCCGTCTATGGCATCAGCAACATACACCACGTTTTCAATAACCGCAATACCGGCAGGCGCGGTAAATCCGTCAAAATCATCCGTCTTCTGACCAAAAGAAAAGAGAGGCGTTCCGGCGCTGTCAAACACCACTACGCGGGCATTGCCAAAATCCGTAACAAAAATATTGCCGTACAAATCGACAGCAATATACTGCGGTCCGACCAACTGCCCGCTGCCGATACCGGTAGTGCCAAATGATTTAATGTACCGGCCGTCTGCAGACAGCTGCGAAATCCGGTTCCCAGCATATTCAGTAACAAGCAGGGAACCGTCAGCACAGCACGCAATATCCATTGGGCGGTCAAAACCCTGCAGCGGACCTCCCGTTCTGAACACGACAGAACCATTAATATCAAGTTTCAAGAGCTCGTTTGAACTATAGGCAACGACCCAAAAAGTACCGTCGTCGTTCGGAAGCACCGACGCAGGCTGCACAAAAATCGTATCCGTTTCCGTTGTTCCGGGAAAACTGCCCGCTTCGGTATACGGCACAAGATATTTATTAAAATCAACGGAAAGACGCCTGTTCTGCACAATATCGATTTTATTCTGCAGCAAAAGCCCGCCGTAATCATTGGCGGCGGCCATCTGCCAGTTTTCAAGCGCCGCGCCTTCTATGCCCGCATGGTAATACGCTTTGCCAAGCCAGTCCAAATACAGATTGTTGTCAGGCGTATAAGAAAGCGCCCGTTCAAACAGCACTATTGCGTCATTGAATGCGCCCCGGTAAAACGACTGAACGCCTCTTCTGAAATCATCCTGCGCAAATCCTTCATTTGCCGGACGCACAGTCTGAGCCGAAAACGGCACTATACAGCAGGCTATCAGCAATACTGCAACATATATACGTTTCAAACTTGCAGCTCCTTTTTATTTAGCGAGTTTTTTCTCTGCAACAGCCCGGTAATGCTCTCCAATTTCACGGCACGCAGGCTGCTGCTGCCGGGCACGCCCGATATAACTTTCAGCTTCGTTTAACAGTCCAAGGTGAAAATACACCCAGCCAAGGGAATCGAGATATGCTGCGGAATCAGGATCTTCCACCAGTGCTTTTTTACACAGACTAAGCGCGCGCGTATAATCCTTACCTGAACACGCAAGCACATACCCGAGTCCATTGAGCGCAGTCGCATTCTGTGCGTCTTCTTCAAGCGCTTTTTCATATGCGGCAATGCACTCGGCTGTCTTATGCTGCTTCCACAGCAAATACGCATATACCGACTGCACCATTACCGGGCGGTACCCGCATTCTACCAGCTTTTCAATTTCAAATTCGGCCAAACGCGCGCGTCCCGTCACCGCGTAAATAACGGCTAACAGCAGCCGGCACTGCCTGATGCGGGACTCGGCAACATCAGCGGAAGTTACCACCTGCTCAAGATACAGCATCGCGTCTTCGTATCGTTCCAGACGCACATATGACAGCCCTACATAATAGAGATAATCCATGCTGTCATCATCATCGGTAACGGTATATTGTAAAAAAAAAGTCAGCGCGTCACTATACTGGCCCGTTCTGTAAAGCCGAATTCCTTCAGCATACCCCTCTGACATTCATACCCCCACATGATAAGAAACGGCAAATCCCGGATGCTACACAGATATGCCGTCCAGCGATATATCTGCAAACGATACTGTCGCAGGATGAGCGAACACCGGACTGACAGAAACATATCCGTCCTGCACCGCCTGAAAATCAGACAGCTCGCTTCCCTGGGTCTGCATACATCCGCTTTCAAAAAAACTGTACGTCTGTCCATTCGGCGCCGTATACAGATGTATCGTGTCCTGATACTGCCTCAAAGATATTGCCGTTAATTTACACCCATTATAACTGTCGGCTGATTTTGCGTTTATATTAAGAAACACATCTGCAATGCACAATTTCTTCAGGCTGTTCAGATTCCGCACCGCAAAATCAGTCAACGCCGCGTACCGCCAGCTGCCGTCATCCGAATCAAGACTGAACGCAAGCGCGGGAATTCCAAACAGCGCTGCCTGGCGCGCAGCCGCGGCGGTTCCTGAATAAATAATATCGCTTCCGATATTCGGTCCGCGATTTATCCCTGAAATTACTACGTCAGGCACAGCCGGAAGCACCGCCTTAACGCCAGTGATCACACAATCTGCCGGAAGACCTGAACATGAAAATGTATTTTTATCATACTGCCGCATTTTCAGCGGTTCGTGCATCGTGATACCGTGCGAAACGCCGGAACGATTCCGATCAGGCGCGACAACCCACACCTCATGTTCGCGTTTTAATCCTTCGGCAAGCGCTGCAAGGCCTTCTTCGTCAATGCCGTCGTCATTAGTCAGCAGAATACGCATACAGCCCTCCTACTGCAGAAAATCACAGAACTTCAGCACCGCCTGCCGGCTTCACTTCGTAACAGGCAGGCTTAAACCCAAATATCCGCTCATACTCAGACAGCTTTTTCTTATATCGGGTCACCTCAGTTTCCTTGAGCATTGTATACGTACAGCGGCCAAAACCTTTTCCGGTAATACGCGCACACGCCTTGGGAGTAAGCGACGACACAAGATCAAATTCCTGCACGCGCTTGATAAGCCAGTCTATTTCGGGACAAGAAATAGTATATAAGTCGCGCATATTATCATGCGATTTATTGACCGCATGGGCAAATTTCTCAAAATTATGTTCCCGCAAACCGTCCGCCGCTTCAAGCACACAGTGATGCTCTTTTATTACGCTCAGCAGCCGCTTTCGCATATCCTCAGAAACAACCGACAGCACTTCCACAAGCTCGCTTCCCGACTCCTGATAGACCCAGCCGCCATATGCGTTGCGTTTGCGATTCCGCAGTTCACCCAAAAGCAGCACGTTTTCAGGAGAACGCACCGTTTCTTCATTCCACACCGATATGCGCGGAACTTTCGCGTCAGTCAGAAGAATCGCGATGTGTTCAAACTCATATGGGAACAGATCATAGTCTTTTGTTTCGTAATTCGTAAGCAGACAGGTGGCGGGCCGCGCATATAACGCGGTAAACACGTCAGCATAATATGTACCGATGCCAAGGAACTGTTTATTTCCTGCCGCAAAGCTTTCCAGAAGCTCCTCATCGGTACAATCTCGGGCAAATAATTCCCGGCAGCCAAGCAGTATCGCGATTTTAATTGCAGTTGTAATACCGAACCCTGCAGACGGCAGAATCTCGGAATGAATCGTTATATTCATTCCTTTGCACGGAAAACCTTTACTGATAAAACCGAACAGCACCGCTTTGACGGCGTTGAACCAGCGATCTTCTTTTTTAAATTTCATTGTCTGCAAGTTAGCGCGTTTTCTGTCGTTAAACTCGACAAAGCAGCACCGAATCGATGCATCATTGCGCGCTGAAATCGCAACATAAACCGGAATATTGATAGCCATTGAAAGTGTTTTATCCCTGCAGAACCAGGAATGTTCGCCAATCAAATGGAACCGTCCCGGCGCGGATATTATCACATCCGGCTTAGTCCCGTATTCCGTTTCATGAGCCTTTTCAATGTGTTCCATGTGTACCCATTGTTTGACAATATCTGCATTTACCGCAGGATATTGCGTTACTGTCCTTCATTCTGCTAGAATAATAATATAATGGAAAGATTTTTACAAGTTTATTATATACTTTTTTCGGCTTTTATGTCGGCGGCGGCAATTCAGAATGAATTTCTGCCGCTCGGCTCCCCCTTTTTAGGATTATTTGCACTGGCGCCGCTGTATCTGGCCGTTTCACGGTCAAAAAGCTATGCAGAAGCCGCGTGTCTGACAGGTCTGCAGGTCGGCGCCACACACCTCTTGTCAAGTTTCTGGCTTGCGTTTTTTAAGGATTTTGCCGTTTTTACGCTGGGAGCATCCGCGGCCGGCACCGCCGTTATCGGCCTTGTCTTCGGCTGCTATCTCTATCTGCCGTTCAGCAAAGACCATAACAGAACAAACACGCTTGCCCGTATGCAGCCGAAAGCGTCAGTGCCGGTGCGGGTGCTGTATTTTTCCGCTGTATGGGTGCTCTACGAATGGGCAAAATCAAACGGCTTTTTAGGCTACCCATGGGGCACCATCCACATGAGCAGCTGGAAATGGCCGCTCATTATCCAGATTGTCGATATAACCGGCGTAACAGGCATCACGTTTCTGTTCGCGTGCTGCTCGGCGCTCACAGCAGAAACGCTTCTGCTCCTCCCCTGTTGCCGCACGCAGCGGCGCTCGCTTGCGGTGCTTGCCGCACGCTGTGCGCAGCTGCGAAACTGCACCGCCGCGTGGCTCTGCCTGATTGCCGCCGCCGCCGCGTACGGCGCATACCATCTGACAAAAGACCGCACGCCGGTAAAATATATCGACGCGGTTATCGTGCAGCATAATGTCGACTCATGGAACGAAACAGGCGATGACGGCTCCCTTGCCATCCTCACATCGCAGCGCCTCACAGAACAGGCGCTTGCAAAACAGCCGCAGGCAGATCTCATCATCTGGAGCGAGTCAGTCATTCCGTATGCAATGCCGCAGTCGCACTCATTCTACACCGCATTTCCGCTTCAGAATCCGCTTGTTCCGTTTATCAAAGAACACCGCATACCAATCATTATCGGCGGGCCGGTAACGCTCGACGCGCAAAAACACTTTTACGGCAACTCTGCCGTATTGTTTGGCAGGGACGGCACATACAACGGCTTTTACTCAAAAATGCAGCTTGTGCCGTTCGCTGAAGTTATTCCGTACGGAGAAACGGAATGGATGCGCACGTTCATGCAAAATATAGTCGGTTTTTCAAGCGGCTGGACGCCGGGAACATCATTGACGCTGTTCGATATTCCGCTTGATGACACACAAAAAGAGCAGGACGCGGCAGCCTATACCCAGCATGATGCGCTGCCGCCGATTACCGGCGACACTGCCCGCATCAGCGTACCCATCTGCTTTGAAGACGCGTTTCCGTCAGTATGCCGCGCGCTCTTTCTCCGCGGCAGCGAGGCGTTTCTCAATATCACAAACGATTCCTGGTCGCGCATGGCAAGCGCCGAATACCAGCATTTTGCGGTGGCGGCGTTCCGCAGCATTGAATTCCGCACAACGCTGGTGCGGACAACCAATTCCGGCTATTCCGTACTGCTTGACCCCACCGGACGGATACAAAAAGACATGCCGCTGTTCAGCGCCTGCTCGGACACGTGGACTATTCCCATATACGAACGCACGCTCACAATATACGCGCGCTTAGGCGACTGGTTTCCCGCCGTCTGCCTGATTGCCGCGGCAGCATACGCAGTTCTTTTTAGAATCAAAGCGCGGTTCCGCAGCGCTCCATAAATAAGGCCGTTTGCCGCGCCGCGCCGTCATAATCGTCAGCGCCGCAGCGCAGCGCGCCGTCAATGCGTTTAAAGAATGTCTCCTGCCGCTTTGCATAGTGGCAGCTGTCGCTGATAACCGCGGCCTTAACTGCGGAAAGCCACAACGCATTCTCGCTGAAATCACTGCGGCGCACCGTAAAAAACTCTTTATACCCGATTGCCTGCATCCCGGGATCGTGTTCGGTACAGCCGCCGCGCACGAGCGACTCCACTTCTTCCGCCAGGCCGCTTTCAAACATAGCCTCGATCCGTTCCGCTATGCGCTTATACAGCTCGGCTCTGTCCCGCACCAGAAAAAGAACGCAGAACCGGTACTGCGCGCGCGGCTGCTGCGGCTGACGGTATGAGCTCAGCGGTTTTCCCGCAGTATATGGAACTTCAAGCGCGCGCACAATGCGGTATGCGTCGTTAGGGTGTATGCGCGCCGCGCTTTCAGGATCACGGTCAAGCAGCTCCTCATACAGTACCGGCGCGCCTTCTGCCTGCAACCTGCGCTGCAATTCCGCGCGCACGCGCATATCCGCCTGCGGCGTTGGAGGAAGCCCGTAAATAAAGTTTTTAATGTAAAATGCCGTGCCGCCGACAATAACGGGGATTTTACCGCGTCTTGCTATATCCCTGCAGCACAGATCGGCACAGCGCACAAATTCACCTGCCCCAAACGGCTCTTTCGGCGAACAAATATCTATGAGATGATGCGGCAGTTTCTTCAAGAATTCCGCTTCCGGCTTCGCCGTCCCGATATCCATGCCGCAGTATGCCTGCATGGAATCAGCGCTGATAACTTCTGCCATACCGGCAAACGGACTCTCCTCCCCGGCTGCAAACAGTCTGCCGGCAAGCGCCGTTTTGCCGCACGCGGTTGCACCGCACAGGATAAGAACCGGTATCGCAGCGCCGGTCATACGCGGTTAATTTTCAATACTGTATGTAACGCTGTGGTCAAAAAGCTGCTGCGCGGCAACTGACACGACTTTATCGTCACTCTCTTCTATAACAGGATCTTTCACCATTGAAAGCTGATACGCGCGGCGGCTTGCGGCGCACGTCATTTCATAAATATTGCCTTTAAACTTGATTAACTGTTCCAACGGGAATATCATATCAGTATACCTCTGCACATTGCACAAATAGTTTACACAGTATAATAGAAAAGAATAATTATGTAAACCCTTGTAAACTGCCGCAGCAATACGTTGATATGGCGGCTTGCGATACAGAAACGGATAATACCGTGATGTGATTATTTTGAGCTACACTGGATTCGAACCAGTGACCCACGCCTTAAAAGGGCGTTGCTCTACCTACTGAGCTAGTAGCCCATCCTCAATCTGAGGTATGTGAAATATATTACATACAATAAGAAAAAAAGTCAAGAGGGAATATACACATGTCAGGGCAGCGGCATTTATGCTGCACGCTATATTTGCAGTTCCCTGCAGAGTGCTTCTGCACTTGCCCGCAGTCTGTGATACAGCAAATGCAGCTGTTCTAAAAACATTTTTTCTCATCGCAATTTTCCCATTTAAAAAATAAAAATTTGCCGATTGCAAAATTTTATTTTGCCATTTATCAGACATGCATTTTGCCGATGGCCAGCGGCGCACTTGCCGACGGCAAATTTTTAGTTTGCCGTCGGCAAATGAAACGTTTGCAATCGGCAAGTGTCTCGCTGGCCGACGGCAAATTTCTTACCGGATAAACGGCAAATGTAAATTTTGCCACCGGCAAAAGTTTTAGTTTGTTATACAGCTGATAAATTCATACCGATACGTCTGTACGTTTGAGACATCGACTCAAACGCGGCAGCCTGACGCACAGCGCCAAGCCTCAATCGTCAAACCAGCTGTCGGCTCACCGCTGTCGTCTTCATCGGCGGCTGGCAAACGGTCAGGCGCTGTTTTCTCCAGACCGGCGCGGCTCCGCACACAGGATTGCTGCACCTGCAATATTGACTTTGGAAAGATTCAGGGGTATACTGATAGTATCTTATATTAGTTATGAAGGAAGTATCATGGATAACATGAAGCACATAGCATTGATCGCCTGCAGCAAAAGCAAACAGGGACAAAATGACCCCGCCAGAAAATTCAAGGCGCAGGACATTTACACAGGCAATACGTTCAAACTGGCAAAAACGGAAGGCATACGGCGGTTCGGCTGCGAAGACTTTCATATTTTATCATCCAAGTATTATCTGCTCGATAAGGATGACGGGATTTCGTACTACGACATGTATCTTGGTTCGCAATCGGCGTCATATAAGAAAATGTGGGCCGGCAAAGTTATTTCAGCCCTAAAAGCAAAATATGATATAGAAAACACAAAATTTTATATCTTTGGCGGCAAACCATATTATGAAAATCTCACACCGCACCTCAACTGCGTGGTGTTTGGTTATATAAGCAGCAGCAAAATCGATCTTGAAAAACCAACCGAATACAAAAACGGAGGGAAATAGCCGTGATTCAGGCGTCAAAACTGCGCGAAAAACAGGAGCTGCAGAACATCCGTGATGTCCCCGGCTATTACAAATGGTGGGCGCGCAAAGAAGAACTCGAGCTGATTCTCAACGCCCTGCAGGTGCCGTTTGACGACATAAAAGACGCGCTCGAAACAGCTGACGGGCTGTTCTGCATCTATGTGGGAATCGCCGAAAAAGAATCGGTTCGTAACCGGCTGAGCTGGCATGTAAACGACCCGCACACGGAAACGCGCGTGCGAAACGGCATCCTTTCAACGCTCCGCCAGAGCATCGCAAGCATTGTCGCCGGCAATCAATACGACAAAACCGCGACAAATGCCTTTATCGATAAACTCTTTATTGAATGGTTTTATAGCGAAAACCCGATAAAATCGGACAGTGCGCATATTGAACTGCACGAAATTGAACACCGGCTGATGACGGACTATTTTCGCATCCTGAACATCCGCGATAACCGCCATCCCTGCGCCGCGTATACGGCAAAAAAACTGAGCGCACTCAGAAAAGCAGGCAAACACATACAAAACTAAGCGCAAGGAGTTTTTGGTTATGTCTGATTGGCGTGATATCTGGAAAGAAGCGATACGGGTAAACAGCTCGGTCGCAAGAAGCGGCGACGTTTCGGAATATGACCGGTTATACAAAAAATATGGCGACGACGGAATGATTCACTATACCGCCGCCGCTTCATATGAACTACTGGGAAAACAAACAGAAGCCATGGCTGAATACGAGAAGGCAAAAGATTGTTTTCCCGCACCGCACTGGAAAGACGTGGCGGCTAAAAACGCAGAGCGGCTAAAAAAACGGCGAAGTCCTGAGCAGTTTTTCGAACAGGATGATTTTAATGAGCTTTTGTGGTACGGTTTTCAAAAAATGTATGAATTCGTCAACCTTGATCCGTTTAACCGCTACATCGCTTTATCCGCATTGGCAAGAGGCAGTTCCGAATGGTCACTGTCGCTGGTTGATTTCAGAACAGTCATGGAGCTTACAATAAAACAGTATTACCCTGAGATAATAGAAACTACCTGCCAAAAGGATTCACTGCTTGCTACTTTAAAAGAATTACAAAAACAAACCGATATTCCCAAGCATATTATCGATACGCTGCACGCAATCCGCAAAGCCGGAAATATAGCGGCGCACGACGCAAGGATTGTCGAGGCTGAAAAGATCGCTAACGCAAAGAATTTTATAAAAGCAATGGCGTATTTCAACAATCTTGAACCAAACAAATATATAGTATAAGCAGCGATTTATCCGTCCTGCCCTGTCTGCCGGTCTTTCATCAGCGCGTCAATAATTGCAACAAGCGCGCAATTACGGTATGCTTGCGCCATGACGGTTGATGAAAAAAAAGAGCTGTACGCGCTGCTGCGCACGGTCGCGTCTTCTTTATACGGGTGCAGCGCGCGCGAATACGAACAGGAACCGGTGTTTTCAGCCGATGTGCCCGACGGCCCGGCGGCGCAGCCTGCTCCCGAATACTCATCGCCTTCAGTGCATGACGGCGCGCCTTCGTCGCTTGACGCCGTTGCCGCCACCATCGCCAGCTGCAGAAAGTGCGGCCTGTGCGCAAAGCGGCGCAGCACCGTGCCGGGCACCGGCTGCACGTCTCCTGCAGTTCTGGTGATAGGCGAAGGCCCCGGCGCCGATGAGGACGCAAGCGGGCTTCCCTTTGTGGGGCGCGCCGGTCAGCTCCTTGACAAAATGCTTGCCGCTATTTCCCTTTCGCGCACGGCAAACTGCTTTATCGCCAACATCGTCAAATGCCGGCCGCCGAATAACCGAGATCCCCTGCCCGACGAAATGTACGCCTGCAGACCGTATCTTGACGCGCAGATTTCGCTGCTGCGCCCGGCAAGCATCCTTGCCGTCGGACGCATCGCGGCGCAGAACCTGCTTAACACGAGCGAGGGCATCGGCAGGCTGCACGGCGTGTTCCGCGAATACAACGGCATTCCGTTCATGGCGACGTATCACCCGAGCGCGCTTCTGCGCAACGCCGAACTCAAGCGTCCCGCGTGGGAAGACCTCAAGCTGTTCCGCAGCCGTCTGGAAACGCTCGTTCCCGGCTACGCGGAACCCTTTAACAGGGAGCGCGGACAGCCGGTATGAGCCGCTATGCAGAAGTCGTGCTGAACGTGCCGCTGCCAAAGACATTTACGTATGCCGTGCCCGATACGGCGGCGCAGACGGCAGCCGGTATGCGCGCACAGGTGCAGTTCGGCAGCAGGCGCATGACCGCGTATATTATCGCCGTGCACGACAAACCGCCGCCGGAGCTGCCGCGCGAAAAGATACGGCCGCTTTCGCGCCTCATTGACGAAAAGCCGCTCTTTACCGCAGAGCACATCAGACTCTCGCAATGGATTGCAAGTTATTATCTGTGCACGCAGGGAGAGGCGCTTTCTGCCATGCTGCCTTCAGGCAAAACGGAACGCGGCATACAGCCGATGTTCGGCACCGTCGAGCAGCTGCCGCAGGAATGTGCGCTTTCGGCACAGCAGCAGGCAGCCGTCGAATCTATACTGCGGGCGCCAGCCAATGCCGACACGGTGGCTGCGCTGCATTATGTCTACGGCCCTACCGGCAGCGGAAAAACGGAAGTGTTTCTGCGCATTGCGCAGGACATGCTTGCAAACGGCAAGGGCATCATTTATCTTGTGCCTGAAATAAGCCTCACCAGGCAGGTATCAGACGCGCTCACCGCGCGCTTTGGCGGCACGGTGGCGGTGCTGCATTCGGGGCTTACCGGCAGCCAGCGGCTGCGCGAATGGAACCGCATCCTCAGCCGGGACGCGCGCATCGTTATCGGCGCGCGCAGCGCCGTCTTTGCTCCCGTTCCCGATCTGGGAACGATTATCATCGATGAGGAACACGACGGCGCGTATAAATCAGAAGCGACGCCGCGCTATCACGCCCGCCAGGTGGCCATATTCCGCTGCCGGGAACTCAATATTCCGCTTATCATGGGAAGCGCTACGCCGTCTGCAGAAGCGTGGGAACTTATGCGGCAGGGCGTTATCCGCAGGCACACGCTGTCAAAACGGCTTTCAGGCGGCGCGCCGCCTGAGATTATCACCGTCAATCTCACAGAAACTGCCGCGAACAGCTGCCTCTCCCCGCTTCTGCGCCGCGAGATAACCGCCGCGCTGCAGGAAAAACGGCAGACGATTCTCTTTTTGAACAGGCGCGGTTTTACGCATTTTTTCAGGTGCAATACCTGCGGTTTTGAGCTTACGTGCAAAAACTGTTCCGTCGCGCTCACGTACCACAAAAACGAAAAACGACTGCGCTGTCATTACTGCGGCTGGACAATAGAGCCGCCGCATATCTGCCCGCAATGCGCGTCGCTTGATGTCGGCTATGCCGGATTCGGCACGGAATACATAGAAACGGAGGTGCGCGCCGCCTTTCCGCAGGCTGTTGTTGACCGTATCGATACCGACAGCCTGACGCACCGCAATGAGCTTGAAGAAAAACTTGCCAACTTTAAAGACGGGCGCACGGATATTCTTTTGGGAACACAGATGATTGCCAAGGGATTAAATTTCCCGCACTTAAAACTTGTCGGCATCATTTTGGCAGATACAGGGCTGCATCTGCCTGATTTCCGCGCGGCGGAACGCACGTTTTCGCTTATTACGCAGGTTGCCGGGCGGGCGGGCCGCTTCTTTCCTGACGGAAAAGTTATCGTGCAAAGCTATGATCCCAATCGCCAGCCGATTCTGCTTGCGTGCAGCGGCAATATCGAACAGTTTTATACGGAAGAGCTGGCACAGCGCAAACTGCTGAAATTTCCGCCGTTTACACGGCTTATCAGATTAGTGTTCCGTTCCGCTCAAGAAAATGCAGTGTGGAGCGCCGCCGAGGGAGCCGCCGTGCTGCTGCACCGCATAGCGGCAGAGCATAATCTGACCGGAAAGATTGAGCTGCTCGGCCCGTCTGAGTGCCCGCTTGCAAAAATCGCCGCCAATTACCGCGTGCAGATACTGCTGCGATCAAACGCCATACAGACGCTGCTTACGGTGAGCCGCCATTTTCTGTTCGGCTACCGCGCGCCGCAGCATGTCTATATCGAAGCTGACACAGATCCGGTGCAGCTGCTCTGACGGTTAATGCCGCCGCTCCCCGTTAAACTCAACTTTCCACAAGAATAACCCGTGCGCCGGCGCGGTGGGCCCTGCAAGGCGCCGGTCTCTGGCATGGAGCACTTCGGAAAAGAACGCCGCGTCTTTTTTCTGCCGATCAAAGAACACCAGCGAGCCTACAATGGAACGCACCATCTTCCACAGAAACGCATTTGCAGCGATTTCAAACACGATATTGCCGCGTTCAGGGTAAAACACCGCCTTTTCTATGTACCGGCATTTTGAAACGCTTGCATCGCCGGCAGCAGAAAATGTCGTACAGTCAAGTTCCCCATGCAGGCAGGCGGCCATCGCATTCAGATTCGCAATGTCGGGCAGATGACGCAGCTGCCACACGTACGGCATCTCATGCGCATACGCCTGTCTGCCGCCGCACAAAAAATAGCGGTACGTACGCGACGTTGCCGAAAACCGCGCGTGAAAACCAGCGTCTGCCTCCGCCGCAGAAATCACGCGCACATCGTGCGGCAGCGTGCTGTTCAGCGCGGGGATATAATTCTGCACGGGAATGGAATCGATCGGAGAAAAGAAATTGACCGCCTGACCGGCGGCATGAACGCCTGCGTCAGTTCTGCCTGAACCGATTGCGGCAACCGGCTCATGATGAATACGGTGCAGCGCCTGTTCAAGCTCTCCCTGAACGGTACGCACGGGCTTTCCGGCGGCGGCTTTATCCTGTTTCTGCCAGCCGCAAAAGCGCGTGCCATCGTACGAGACCGTAAGTACAATATTTCTCACAGCAGTTGATTAAACTAAGCGGCGCTACTCATCGTCATCATCGAATTCGATGATATTCGCTTCTTTGAGTTCCTTTGCGAGGCTGTCGTATAAGTGGCGGGAATGTTCAAGCAGCGGCCCGGGCTTAGCCTTTGACGATTTGCCCAATCCGAAAATGCGCGCAATGGAACGCTTGCACTCATCGAGCTTTGTCAGCCGCTGGCGTATGTCCTCTCGCTGTCCGTATTTGAATTCGAGCAGGCCGTTTAAGTAAATAACGCCGTCATATCCGTAGTTTTTGTCTATATCGGGCCCGAAATTCGATATCGCGGTAATGCTTTCCGTCCTGTCCATTTCGTATATCAGCGACTGCTGATAAAAGAACAGTGCCTTGCGGTAAAACACCTGCGCGATATAATCAAAATTGTGATTGGGGCACACGCCATGCACGTCCATGCTCAGCCACGCAAGCCGCAGAGAAACAATGGCTTTCTTTATTGTAGGGGAATACCCCCGTGATACCTGCTCATACGTTAAAAGCGCAAGATAATACATCGCCGCGCCGTCGTACAGCGTTCTTGGCCGGGAAAGATCATAGTGCGGGAAAATAACCGATACCGCTTTTTTGCGCGCGTCTCCGTCATTCAGTACTGCGTCAACGCTTGCCTGATCCGGCGCTGCAGGAAAATCGCTCCATAACAGAGCGGCATGGCAATGCGGACACGCGCCGACGGCATAAATGAGCGGATATATCACGCCGTACCGCGCCGACGGCTCAAAGACACGGTGCAGTTCATCCGTCAGTTCACCGGCAATCATGCGGCCGCTGCCGGAAAGCATTTCTTCATGCGGAAATTCTTTTTTACAGAACGGACAAACAGCCGGCTGCTTCGTGTAATACGAAATAGCCGGCTTTTTCTCTGCATCGGTTGTTTTCTTTGTATGCATCATCAGCAATTCTCCACGTACTTTTTATTTTTCGGCATAACCACGCAGGTTCATCAGTCTCTTTCCAGCACGACAAACGCAACAGCCGCATCCGTCTCATGCGAAAGCGAAACGAGCACGCGCGACGCGCCTGTTTTCTCAAGCGCCTCCTGCGCACTGCCGTATACATACAGCACGGGCTTGCCCAGACTATCGTTGTGCACGCAAATGTCTGCAAGCGCGATGCCGTGGAATCCCACGCCAAGCGCTTTAACAAACGCTTCTTTTGCGGCGAAACGGGCGGCAAGCGACTGCACCGCCCGCGCTTTGGAGAGCGCCGTTACCGTATCGTATTCCTCGCTGTGAAAAAAACGGCGTATCAGGCTCGGCGTTTCATACCATTTAGTAAAGCGGCACACGCGCACAATATCTACGCCAATGCCTATAATCATTGCGCATACGCCTCTGTCACAGCTGTTCTTCCATAGTTATGGAAATTTCTCCCGCTTCCGAAGGAAGTACTTCTTCCGAATCAGCCGCCGCTTCTTCGGCTGCCGTATCCGCCGCTTCCGAAGCGATTTCAGAAACGGCAGCGGAAACCGTCTCCGTTTCAACAGGAGACACTAACGTCAGATATGACGGCAGCTGTATCACAACCGGCACATCATATGTTCCGCCGGCAGTGATGCCTGAAAAATCAGCATAGACTGCTCCGTCAGGCGGGGAATACCGCTCAAGCGACAGTTCCGTTCCGCCCACCGTGATGTCAATCGCCGGAAGCTCCGAATCAAGCCGCAGGTTTTCTGCCAGATTCTGTGCCGAAAGCGGAACCGCAAACTGCTTTTCTGTCTGAAGCGGCTCAATGGCAACAGAAGCCGTAACGGTCGACTGTCCGCTGAAATGGATATACTGGCTTACGGACTCTGTTGCCACCGTCATCTCAAAACTTTCATGCTTGCCGTCAAGCGGAATAGGAATCGTCAGCAACTCCTGCACGCTGTGCACCGCTGACGAACCGCCTTCAATGCGCAGCGTTGAAGGCGAAAGCGAAACGCCTGCAACCCGGTAACCCGCCGCCGGAGAACCGGAAAATCCCGCCCGCACCGGCACATCGGCAAACGTCCGCGTTTCAAGCACCAGCGGCACTTCTTTCGGCTCAATGTCTATTTCAAGCGGGGTAATTGCCTGCGCAAGCGAAGATTTGTTTGTCGTTACCGGCACATTAAACGTACCCGGTTCCGTATAGTAATTCAAATCGAGGTACACAGAAATATCATTATCTCCCAGCGTATTGATGTCAGCACCGTTTCCGCGAATCGTTACTTTTACCCGCGGCAGATACGGACTTGCGACAACCATCGAGCCGTTTTCCAAAACGGTCAGCGGCAGCGTAAGCACCTTCTGCTGCAAGAGCGTTATATCGTGCAGTACATACAGCAAAATCGCTAAAATAAGGCAGACAATTTTTATCGGCCAGTCGGCAATCAGTTTGTCAAAGTTTACCTTGAACCGCATCTGCGTCATCCTCCTCGGTAATATCTCCCGGAGACAGTTCAAGCTCTGTTTCCAATGTTTTTGTTAATTGCTCTGCCGACAGGTTGTAATGAAGCTTTGAATCATACGCAAGGCTGATTGCACCGGTCTCTTCCGAAACGACAAGCACAACCGCGTCCGTCTGTTCGCTTACGCCGAGCGCCGCCCGGTGGCGCGTACCAAACGTTTTTTTAATGTCGTACTGCTCGGAAAGCGGCAGAAAACAGCCCGCCGCGATAATCTTTCCGCCCTGCACAATAACGGCGCCGTCGTGCAGCGGCGTATCATGGCCAAAGATCGTAACCAATAGATTAGAAGACAAATGCGCATCAAGACGGGTGCCGGTCTCGATAATGCCTTTGAGCTCTGTATGGTTGATAAACACGACAAGCATACCGCGCTTAACCGCAGAAAGCTGCTCCGCCGCAAGCAGCACCGACTCTATCGACGTGTGGCGCGGACGGCTGCCGATAGCAAACCATGTGCCCTGCCCCAGCTTTAAGAATATCTTTCGCAATTCCGGCTGGAACACAATGCAGAACCCGATAACAAGGCTTGGGCCGCTTACGTTCAGCAGCCACTGCAGCGTCTGCAGCTGCAAAATCAATGCTGCAATATACGCCAGCGCGATAATCATCACCGCCTTGATAATCTGCATCCCGTTCGTCTTTACCAGCAGGCCGTATACCTTATACAGCAAAAATGCCAGAAAGAAAATATCAAGCAGCATCTGTATGACCGCAACAGGCGAGCCAAAACGCATAAGAGAATTCATAATCGCAAGCTTCCCAGAACTTTAAGCATATCTATAGTCTCTCCGACATCATGAACGCGGATAATCGACGCGCCGTTCTGCACCGCAAGCATATTTGCGGCGAGCGTGCCGCCCAGCCGCTGCGAAACGTCCTTTCCCGTCATGTCTCCGATGCAGGTTTTCCGCGAAAGCCCCATCAGCACCGGATAGCGGCCGCCGCACAGCTTTCCGCACCGCGCAATAAGCACGCGATTTGCGTCAAGATTTTTTCCAAACCCGATACCGGGATCAACGATAATGCGTTCCTCGGCTACGCCGCAAGACACCGCATACGCCGCGCGGCTTTGCAGATATGCATCAACCTCGCCAAACGCGTCAGCGTACGCGCCGTCTTTCTGCATTATAGCAGGAACACCGCGTTTGTGCATCAAGATAACCGCAATATCGGTTTGCGCAGCGTATGCCGCTATCTCGGCGTCATCCTCAAGCGCCGATATGTCATTGAGCATATCGGCGCCCGCCTCATACGCGGCCCGCATCACCGCTTTCTTTCTCGTGTCTACCGAGATAACGCAGTCAGAGCGGCGGCGCAGCTGTTCAATCACCGGAATCACCCGCTCAAGTTCTTCTTCCGCAGAAATATAGCGCGCGCCGGGGCGGCTTGATTCCCCGCCTATATCGATAATCGAAGCGCCTTGTTCAACGGCGTAAAGCGCCTGCTCCACCGCCGCGGCGGCAGTCTTTCTGCTTTCGCTCCAAAACGAGTCAGGCGTTGCGTTCACAATGCCCATAACAAGAGCGGGAAGCTCCGAACAAATCGTTTTCCGCGCAAGATGCAGCACAGCGCCCATATCAGCCCGCCGTCAGTCCGCTGTAAGCGCGCATGCCAGCTCCGCCAGCGCAGCGGCAGAAAGGCCTGCATCCGCAAGCACTTCGGCACGTTTTCCCTGCGCGATAAATGAATCGGGGAACCCCGCCGCGGCGCAGCGGCCGTCGGGACGAATCGTTTTATAGTATGCCGAAAGATATTCTCCGATACCGCCCGCACGCATACCGTCTTCTGCAAACACAACATACCGGTAGCATTCCGCCACAGACTGAAAATACGCAAGGTCAACCGGCTTAATAAAGCGCAGATTGTATATATCAGCGGTTATGCGCTTAAACGCAAGACTGCGGCACGCGGTAAGCACTTCCGAAAATATACCGCCGGTGCACACAAAAAGCACGCTGCCGCGGGAGTCCGTGTCTGAAAGTTCCGCAGTCTCTGCGTCAGAATATTCATTGCACCTGAGCAGCACGCCCCTGCCTTCTTCAATCGGCTGTGCAAACGCGTCAAACTCCGAGGGACACGATGTTTTGGGATACCGTATCACCACCGGCGCCCCGCGCTTGGCTGCCCAAAAGAGCAGCGCTTCAAGCTCCTTTGCCGACGCGGGAGTCGTCAGTATCACATTGGGCACGGAACGCATCAGTACCATATCGAACACGCCCTGATGCGTCTCACCGTCATCCGGCACCGCACCCGCGCGGTCAAGCATAAAAATCACAGGAAATGCGGGAATGGCAATATCATGAATAAACTGATCCATCGCCCGCTGCATAAACGTTGAATATATCGCCGCAACCGGCACCGCGCCCGCGGCCGCAAGCCCGCCGGCAAATGTTACCGCATGCTGCTCGGCAATACCGACGTCAAAAAAACGGTCAGGATACTTATGCGCAAAACGCGCCAGACCGGTACCTTTCATCATCGCAGCCGTTATCGCAACAACACGGCTGTCGCGTGCGGCAAGCCGCACCAGCGCGTTTGAAAACACCTCCGTATAGCTCATCGCGTCGAATTTCTCAACCGTACCGTCGGAAATACAAAACGGTCCGATGCCGTGGAACGCTTCGGGATCGTTTTCGGCGGGACTATAGCCGCAGCCTTTCTTTGTCAGCACGTGCACAACGACCGGACGGGAAAGATGCTTTGCCGTGCGCAGCACCGGTTCCAGCTCCGCGATATTGTGACCGTCAAGCGGACCGACATATTCAAAGCCCAAGTCAGAAAACAGATTTGTCTGAAAAAACAATCCTTTTAAGCCGCGCTTGAACCTGAAAATAAGATGCGGCATAAACCGTCTGACTATCGGAATATTTTCTGCAATATGGTCAACAGTGCGGCGGAACGATTGGTACGGCAGCGTTGCTGTGAGCCGGCTTAAATATTTTGAAATGCCTCCGGTGTTTTTCCCGATAGACATCTGATTATCGTTGAGCACAACGATGAGATTTTTTGCCATCGCGCCGGCGTGAGACAGCGCCTCAAACGCCATGCCGCCGGTTAAGGCGCCATCTCCGATTACGGCGACCACCTTGCCTTCGGTACCGAAAAGCTCCCGAGCGGTCAGCAGGCCAAGCGCCGAAGAAATGGACGTAGATGAATGTCCAACGTCAAAGAAATCATGCGGACTCTCGCTGCGTTTGGTAAAGCCCGCAATGCCGCCGTGCCTGCGCAGCGTGGGAAACGCCGCATACCGGCCCGTCAGCAGCTTATGCGTATAGCACTGATGACTCACATCCCAGATAATCGCGTCTGTGGGACTGTCAAAAACGCGGTGCAGCGCAAGCGTCAGTTCCACTACTCCCAGATTGCTCGCAAGATGCCCGCCGTTCTGTGCGACAGTTTCGATAATGATCTTTCTGATGTCGGCGGCAAGAACGGCAAGCTCTGTTCTGTTTAAATGCCTGATATCTTCAGGTGAATGTATTTCTGATAGCAGCGTACAGCACTCCACAGCAAAACAGATAGGGGCAATAAAAAAGACCGCAGTTTAAGTTGCTTGCGCAACTAAAGCAGCGGTCTCCATCGGCAAAACAAAACCGAAGCATATACAGCAAACGATACGGCACCGAGCCAATTTCATTTGCAGAACAACCTTACTTGTTCTTATGCCGATTTCGTCTCAGCTTCTTCTTGCGCTTATGTGTTGCAATCTTTTGGCGCTTTCTTTTCTTTCCGCACGGCACAATGGCACTCCTTATTGAAAACTATGTAGTATTATGAACAATTCCGGTATGTTCGTCAAGACAGCGAGGCTGCAATTCGATAGGCTCGATGATATGCGCAAGCGCATCAACACCAGCGCTGTTTTTTTCAGCAGGAGCAGTAATCAGAACGCGCACCGCCTCTCCCGCCTTGATACGGAATTCCTGCCAGTTTGTCAGACGCACATGCAGGAAATTCTCGGTTACTGCATGGGAGCAGGTCGCGAACGCCGCCGCCTCGGTACGCCGCAGACTTGTCAGACGATCAGGTTTGCGCGATTCCGCGACAGCCCAGTACGTGCCGCCGATACAGCCGCGTATATACGCCGCCTTCTGCGCTGCAGCGAGCTCCGTCAGCCGGCGCACGCGCTCGCCGGCAATATGCTGCGGCACCTGCGGGCGCATCGCGTACGCTTCCGTTCCCGGCCGGGCGGAAAACGGAAACGCATGTATCCAGGCAAACCGGCACGCGCGGCACAGCTCAAACGTCTGCGCAAAATCAGCGTCCGTTTCCCCGGGAAACCCCGCGATAATATCGCACGAAATAAACGCCGCAGGCTTTATTTCACGCAGGCGCACGGCCGCGTCATACACCTGAGACGCAGTATACGGCCGCTTCATCGCGCGCAGTACGGCGTCGCTTCCCGACTGCACAGATAAATGAAAAAACGGGGTTACACGCTCATTGGCGGCAATGCTGCAGAACGCGCTGTCAACACGTTCAGGGTACAGGCTCGATATGCGGAAACGCACCGCAGACGTGTGTTCAAGCAGTATACCGAGCAGAGACGCGATATCAACCGCGCTTCCGTTCCAGACGCTGCGATACTGGCTGAGATTGACGCCGGTCAAAACGATTTCCGCGTAACCGACGGTCTCAAGCGCCTGCACGCGCCGGAGCACATCAGACGCCGCAAGCGATACCGGCTCACCGCGCGCAAGGCGTATGCGGCAGTAAGTGCAGCTGTTTGCGCAGCCGTCCTGTATTTTGAGCGATGCGCGGGAATGTTTGAAAAACGTCTGCGCCGAAAGCCTGAACGGAGAAGCCTCTTTTACGGTACCCGTAAGTGAACGCAGTATGCGCGCCGTCTCCGCGCCGCTGATGCTGCCGCGCGCGTGCTGCGTTAAAAGAGACGAAGAGAGTTTTTCTGCAATATCGGAAAGCGCGTCCTTAAATCTGCCGGGCAGCACCGCGACGCGCTCGTCCAGAGCGGAAACGGCTGCCTGCTCTACTTCGGCGTAACAGCCGGTTACCAGCACCGCCGCTTCAGGATATTTGCCAAGCAGCAGCCGGATTACGCGCCGCGCTTTCTGCTCCGCTTTTGACGTTACCGTACAGGTATTAACGATGCACAGCACCGTCTGCGCCGTTTTCGATCCGTACGCCGAAGCGTTTTCCATATCAACGGAAAAACCGGCTGCGGCAAACGCGCCGGCAGCCGCTTCAGATTCCAGCTGATTAAGCCTGCAGCCGATTGTTTCAAAATGCACGCTGTACATGAGATGTTTGATTCACTCAAGCGGCGGCGCACCACGAAAACGCATGCGGCCGACCGCACATACGAGCTGATGTTTATAAATGAGACTGGATGCGTTCCCTGCCGGCGCGGGCTTCTGCGGCAGAGGGATTGAGCGCAAGCGCCCGATCATACGCGGCGGCAGCCGTTTTGTAGCTGCCCGTCATTTCGCGCGCGAACCCCAGACGCATCCACCAGTAGAACAGCAGCGGTTCAACGCGCACGGCGGCAGTAAGGGCAATATCCGCATGCTGATACCGCCCCTGCCGCAGATAAATTTCTCCCATAAAATAATACGCGTTGCCGACACGCGCCGCATTGTCTGAAACATATGAAAGGAATTCTTGAAACAGCGCAAGCGACTCATTGTTTTTGCCCAGATAAAACTGCGCTTCTGCCAGTATCTCAATGACGCGGTGATCATTCGCGTTTATCCTGCGCGCCGTAAGCGCGCGCTGCTCCGCCTCCGCATAGCGCCCGTTTTTGACCAGCGCCCAACACAAAACCACATACGAATCCATATTCTGCGGATTTGCGCGGAGTTCCTGCTCGCAGATACGGATTGCCTCATCGTAATTGCCTTCACGGTACATGCGCAGCGCGTCGGGACGCTGCTGCGCGGCCACATGAGCCGGAACAAGCAACACGCATAACACCATTACCCATACCATACGTACTGCACGCATCATTCACCTCTATTTAGTCATTGTACAGCGTCCGCTGAACGTGCTCCCCGGCTCAAGCACGACTTGCGCAGACGTAATGTCGCCTCGCACGCTGCCGCTCGCCGCGATAAACACCAGCCGTTTGCCTTCTATACAGCCTTCCACGCTGCCGCGCACCAGCACGCGCTCCGCAGCTATATCGGCAGCAACAACGGCGCCCGTGTCCACCACCAGATCGCTCGCCGCATCAATGGCGCCGTTCACCGTTCCTTTTATCATGAACGGTTTTTGAAACCGAATATTGCCGGAAAACGAAATATCGGGAGCCAGCACCGTGTCAAAATCATCTTCATCCAATTCAAAAAAATCGGAATCTTTTGCCGTAAACATGGTGTATACTTTAATAGGAAGCGCGCGGTCGGTCAAGTATATACCATTG
>DXHG01000104.1 GCA_019113455.1 Candidatus Treponema faecavium
TGCTTGATATGCCGGCAGAGGAGCTTTCTGTGATTGTTGATCGCAATATACAGGCGTGTTTTATAACGCAGGCTGATTTGGCGGATTCCGCAGCTCCTGTTCCCACACGGCAATAAAGTGTTCATACGCGGAAACCGTCGCGGCGCTCATGATGTCGCCGACTGCTCCGCGGTCAAGATTCTGTCCGTCAAGAATATATAAGTGATGCAGCTGCATTCTGATATCTTCAAGCGTAAGCGCGGGGTCATGCGCCCGCCGCCGTTCAAGGCCGCGCAGTTCTTCTTCAAAGACGCGTTCATATGTTTCGTCCTGCCAGTCCGTTGATTCGCTCATAGCGCAAAATGATACTGTTTTTTTATTGCGAAAGCAAGTATAGTAGCAGTATGCCGACAACTGATACGATACATACCGCCCCTGAAGCCGAACAGCGTATTGAGCAGGCGCTTGACGAACTCTATGCGGTGTTTGCCCGCCTTGACGATACGGCGCTGGTCAGGGATTTTTTAGGCTGCCTGTTTACGCCGGTGGAGCTGCATGACGTTGCGAAACGCTGGCTTTTGGTTAAAGAAATAGACCGCGGCACGCCGCAGCGTGAAATTGCGAAAATGTTTAATATGAGCCTCTGCAAGATAACGCGCGGTTCCCGCGAACTGAAAAAGACAGACAGCGCGTTTAGAAAAGTGCTCGCCATGCTTGCAGCAGAGGCGGCTGAACAGCCGGAGTAAACATGCATCGGACATCCGGTACTGCCAGTGCAGCATACCGCGCGGTACTGCCGGAATGCCTGCATCTTTGATGTTACGCATTGGAGAAAGAATCACATGATTATCAATACCGGCGCGCGGACGGATACGGTGCAGTATTACACAGACTGGCTTCTGCGCCGCTTTGAGCAGGGCTACGTGCTTTCGCGCAATCCGATGTTTCCCAACAAGGTGCTGCGCTATGAGTTATTGCCGTCTGTGGTTGACTGCGTTGTGTTCTGTTCCAAAAACTATGAGCCGATACTTTCGCGCCTGCACGAGATTACCGGACGCTTCAACACGTATTTCTATTATACGATTACCGCGTACGGCACAGATATTGAGCCGGGCGTTCCTTCTATTGAACGGAGCATGGAAACGCTTGCCGCTCTTTCTCGGCAGGTGGGCAAGCAGCGCGTGGCGTGGCGCTATGATCCGGTCTTGCTGACAAAAGCGTATACGATTGCGCGCCATGCCGAAACGTTTGAATGGATGGCAGGCAGGCTTGCCCCGTATATCGACCGCTGCATTTTCAGTTTTGTAGAAATATATAAGAAACTGCAGTACAATATGCCGGAGCTCATTCCGCTGGCGATGGAAGACATGGACGCGCTTGCGCAGCTGCTGGGAGGTGCGGCTGCACGGCACGGGATTCATATACAAACCTGCGGAACAAACGGCGACTATTCCCGCTATGGTATTCATCCGTCCGGCTGCATGACGCTTGATATCCTTGGACGGGCGAACGGCATTTCATTTCGCAAGCGCGCGCACAAGGGAATGAGGCAAGGCTGTCACTGTATCGAAAGCCGCGACATAGGCGCGTATGACAGCTGCCTGAACGGCTGCAAATACTGCTACGCCAACACAAACTCGCAGAAAGCGCGCGAGAACTTCCGGCTGCATGACCCGTATTCGCCGCTGCTTTTGGGAACGCTTACCTCTGATGACACGATTATTTGCGGTATGCAGAAAAGTTTTTTGTACAAGGCAACCTGACCGCCGCGGGCTTTGCTGCGTAAAGCGGACAGGCTTCAGGCGGCGGATACCCTGAAAGCAGAGGAGGCATAAAGATGTGGGCAGTGTATGCGCTTGGTTCGGCGGTGTTTGCGGCGCTGACTGCTGTATTAGCCAAGATCGGTATCAGCGGCGTACAGTCAAACCTGGCCACGGCAATTCGCACCGCGGTTGTGTTGGCGCTGGCGTGGGGCATGGTGTTTCTGACAAATGAGCAGGGCGGTATCGCGTCTGTGAGCCGCAAAAGCTGGCTGTTTTTGATTCTTTCAGGTCTTGCGACTGGCGCGTCGTGGCTCTGTTATTACCGAGCGCTGCAGCTTGGCGAAGCGGTAAAAGTTGTTTCTATAGATAAACTGAGCATGGTGATTACCGTTGTGCTTGCGGCAGTATTCCTGCATGAACCGCTCACGGCAAAGTCGCTTGCAGGAGCCGCGCTGATTACGGCAGGCGCGCTGCTTATGGCGCTGTAGGCTGCTGTGCAGCGTCTGCGGCTGGCAGCCCCGCTGCACGGGAACTGCCGGTTAATGCGTATAATCAAGCAGTGCGGCGCTGTCTCCTAAATCATTTGCGATTATTTCTTTCATTTTTTTGGCAAACGGACAGGGATAGCCTATCGGCGTTCCTTTCTGAATACAGCTTGCAAACGCGATTGTGTCCGCTCCGCGTCTGATCAGCCCCCCGTTCCCTGATCCCCGCCTTCTTTGCCGGACAGCCGCCGCAGCTGATAAAACCGACAATTTCCATGCGTTTGCAGAAACGTGTCAGGCAGAGAGCGTCAGTCTGGTATAGTCTGCCTTGCTTCGTCTGTAGTCTCTTTCGTATGTTTTGCAGCGTAATTGTTATAGTACGCACTGCCTTTGCCGCTGTCAAGAACGGTATAATTTATACAAAGGGCGTATGTATGCCTGCCATGCGGCAAGCGTATAGCAGCGTGCAAAAATACAATTGTACACGGTCTGCCTCCCGCTGCTATAGTGTATACAGGACTTTTTAGCCCGCATCAGTGTATCAATGGAGGTATACAAAATGAAGCTGATCATAACGGCTGCGGCGCTGCTTGCCGCCGCTTTCTGTTCGTGCAGCACGGCAAAACAGGCTGCGTCTGAATCCGCGCCGCTGCAGCCGCACGGCGTATCCGGCGCACAGCGGATTAGTTCAAAAGAAGAGCTCCCGTTTCCCGTCGGGAGAGATATTTCTTCGCCTGAGTTTATCGGTCATGTGTACCGGACGGATCTGGTTGTTCCCGACGGCACGCATGATTTTGCCTGGACAAACAACATTGTCTTTGAACCGGGAGCGCGCAGCGCATGGCATACGCACGGCGGTATGCTTGTGCTGGTGGCAGGCGGCGTCGGCTATTATCAGGAAAAAGGGCAGCCTGCGCAGATTTTGCGGCAGGGTGATGTGCTTGCCATTCCTGCGGGAGTTGAACACTGGCACGGTGCGGCGCCTGACAGCTGGTTTTCACAGTTAGTGGTGTTTGACTCGGCATACACCGGTGCGCAGGCAGCTGCTCCGGCGCGTCATGTGACGGACGAAGAATATGCAAGTCTTGAAACAGAGGAATTTCCCGACAGAACCGCAAAAGACCCTGTGTACATGTTTTATAAAGCAGACGAGGGGCAGCATCTGCCAGTATTTACCGGAACGGCATGGGTTTCGTCTCTTGCAGAAGAGCCGAATGTATCAAAAGGACCGTCGCTGCACTATGTGGTGTTTGACACCGGCGTAGTTAACAACTGGCATGTGCACGAAGGCGGGCAGGTACTGATTGCCACGGACGGCATCGGTTTTCATCAGCTGCAGGGAGGACCGGTGCAGGTGCTGTATCCGGGCGATGCAGCCGTATGCCCGCCGGGGACTGCGCACTGGCACGGCGCGGCGCCGGGGAGCACGTTTGCTCATATTGCAGGCAGCGCCATGTTGGGAGCAACGGCAGTGGAATGGCGTGAGCCGGTGTCTGCCGCAGAGTTAAACGCGGCGCAGGCGGCGCTGCAGGCGCGTCTTTCTGAATGAGCGGGTGAGGCGGACGGCAGAAAAAGTGCCGCCTTCCTTGTGCGGACTGCCGTTTAACAGCAGCACATTCATGTTTTCTCCTTTGAGCGCATATGGCCGGTAACGATGCGGTATATGCCTCTTTTGTTTCTTTTGTTGTCTCTACTGTAGAACTATTGTCTGCAAAAGTACAATGCCGATTATGCAGCCTGCTCTGCGTTCGGCGCATACTGCCGATGCAGAAAACCGCACGCGCCGCTGCCGATTTGCCGGCGGCAAAATTTACATTTGCCGTTGGCAAACAAAAAATTTGCCGTTTATCCGGTAAGAAATTTGCCGTCGGCCAGCGAGACACTTGCCGATGGCAAACTTTTACTTTGCCGACGGCAAACAGAAAATTTGCCGTCGGCAAGTGCGCCGCTGGCCATCGGCAAAATTC
>DXHG01000105.1 GCA_019113455.1 Candidatus Treponema faecavium
GATAATACGGTATTTTTGAAAAACAATCAAGGCGTGGTGTATACGCGGCAGGGCAGCGGCGTTTGCGTTGTCCTGCGGGCGGGTTTTTCCTCGTGTGCACGAGGGCTTGTTTTTGTTTGCAGGTCTCTGCGGTGTAGCTTCTGCGTGTGCACGCGCGGTTTTTTCTTTTTTATTCTCTGTAATTTGTTCCGGGGAGAAGGGCTCCTTCATCCTTTCAGCGCTGTTTGTTTACACAGTTTGCAGTGAAGCGGCGAACCTCTGTCTGTGCGGCAAGCAATGTATAAGCAGATGCAGCCCCTTATATCAAACAGCATCTGGTAAAAAAACAGTGCTGGAAGAAAGGGAAGGTTTTTTGGGCCGCTTCTGAAGTAAAGGTGTTTTTCCCTCCCCAAAAATCAAATTATAGAGAATAACAAAGAAAAAAGAAGCCCCTCAGCGGCAGGCTGATAAAGACCAAGCCCGTGTGCAGCATAAATGCCGCGCAGCGGGAGGTTTTGTGCCGTTGCATTGCGGTACTGTTTTATGATAACGTTTGTGCAAGGAGTTATCGTATATGAAAGCAACAGTCCGCAAATCGTCTCTTTCGGGGAGAATCTTGGTTCCTGGGTCAAAGAGCCACACGATTCGCGCGTGTATATTTGCCGCTTTTGCAGACGGCGTTTCCCATATCCGCAAGCCGCTTGCAAGCGCTGACTGTGTAAGCGCCGCGCGCTGCATACGTTCGTTCGGCGCGTCTGTCAATATGGCGGATGACAACTCGGTATGGACGGTGCGCTCAGGCAGGGCAGCGCTGCATTTGCCTGACAATGTACTTGATGTGGGCAATTCAGGCTCTTCGCTGTATTTTTTGTCTCCTATTGCCGCGCTGTTTTCCGGCTGGAGTGTTTTTACCGGAGATGAGTCTATCCGCTCGCGGCCGGTTTCACACGTGATCGACGCGCTGCGCCAGCTGGGAGCTGAGGCGTATGCGAGCCGCCCTGGCTGCGACGCGCCGCCGCTTCTAATCCGCGGGCCAATGCGGGCTGGCAGCCTCGTAACCGACGGCAGGCTTTCTCAGTATATCAGCGGTGTTATGATGGCGGCGGCGCTCATGGAAGGCAGAACCGACATCACGCTGACCGACCCGAAAGAGATTCCTTATCTGCACATGACGAGGCTCTGGCTTGAATCGTTCGGCATACCGGTTGAGATGGACGCCGCCTGTACGCATATCAGCGTGAGCGGACCGCGCTCATTTGCGGCGTTTGACCGCACGATTCCGTCCGATTGGGAAGCCGTGGCGTTTCCGCTTGTCGGCGGCGTCCTGACCGACAGCGATATTGTAATTGAAGACATCGACGGTTCAGGCAGCCAGGGAGACGACGCGATTGTTGCGGTATTGCAGGAGCTGGGGGCGGATATCGAGTGGGATCGCGGCGCAGCGGAGCTTCGCGTACGCGGCGGCAAAAAATCGCGGCGCGGCGCGCGTCTTGCCGTTCCTGTTGGTGCAAAAGAATATCGGGTGAATTGTTCAGGGTTCCCGGACGCGGTTCCGATTCTCTGCGTGGCAGCATGTTTTACAGAAGGTACAGTTATAATAGAAGATATTGGCGTGTGCCGTCGTAAGGAAACAGACCGTATTGCGGTGATGCGCTGCGAGCTGCAGAAACTGGGCGCTGATATCGAAGAGGGAGAGGATTTTATCGTTATTCACGGGCACAGCCCGTATCTTGCTGACGGCAGCGCCAATCCTGATTTTGCACTGCATGGAGGCGAGTGCGCCTGCCGCGGCGACCACCGTGTCGCAATGTCGCTTGCCGTGTGCGGTCTTGCCGTGGGCGATGTAGCAGTGCAGGGTGCTGACTGCTGTGCGGTGTCGTTTCCTGATTTTTTTGCCGCAATGGCAGGAATCGGCGCGGTATTTGAGTAGCGCGCTGCGTGCTGTTTTGCCGCTGCGCAGTATTCAGCGCAGCGCAAAGACAAGCGCAAGCACTGCCGCCGCGAGCGCCAATCCGCCGATTGATACGGCGACAATTGGCAGCGCATGTACTTTCTTTGCGATGCGGCGCAGTTCTTCAACTTCCGCGTCGCGGGCGGCGTATTGTTCTTCGCGTTTTGCCATAAGGTCTATAATGTTTTGCAGCGCCGTCTCGTTTTTCTTCACGTTTTCTGCGGCGCGCTGGTTTGCCGCTTCAAGTGCGGTGGTGCGCTGGACTAAGTCTGCTACAGTTGTTTTTTGAATGCATTCATTTGTGTCATTGGGTGTATTCATTTGAAAACCTCCATTTTATATTTGTCGGCACGCACGCAAATGAAAATGAACCATACTTTTGCGGCGCAGCTTACGTGCGCTGCTGCAATGCTGAAACGGAGCCTGAGACGGTCATGCCGCCCCACCGCGGCGAGCAGGCGCGTTCATGCTCAATGACGCGGTCAAAGTCAGCCTGCGGCTGGCAGCGCTGTTCCAGTTCTCGGGCGGTCATGTGCAGGCGCTTGAGGCATTCGCTTTTTTCCATATAGCCCATGCGCGCCTGTTCAATGCAGGTATGGAGCACCCGCACCGATTCGTCGTATATGCGGCAGGGAACAGGAAACGGATGCGCGTCTTTTCCGCCGTGCGCGAACGAAAAGCGCGCGGGATCAGTAAAACGCTCTGGCGTGCCGTAGATAATTTCGCTGATAAGCGTTAATGACTGCAGCGTGCGTGCCCCCAGCCCCTGTGTAAGCAGCAGCGTTTCAAAATTGTCAGGCTGATGCTCGTATGCCGTCATAAGAATGGCGCCGAGACGCGTCAAGTCGACATCATGCGCCTGCACGGCGTGGCGGCGCGGCAGGCTGATGCTTCGTTCGCTGTGTTCGGACACGGGAACGAACAGTTCCTGCTGTACCGGTTTGCCGCAGATCGGCTCGAGCTCTTGTAAGATGCGGCGCGGTTCTTCTTTTGCGAATTCCACGATATGCGCGCGTACTGATTCAGCATCCGCCGCGGTAAGGTTGAGTATCTGACCCTGATTTTCTCCCGTTACGGCGGCGTGTGGCTGCGACACGAACGAACGCAGCGTGCGGGACGCCCAGTGGTAGCGCCGTGCTGTTTTGGAAACCGTGTTCATGCCCTGCTGTATGATTGCCCAGTCTCCGGAATCGGTAAGCACCATGTGATGCAGATAGAGCTGAAAGCCGTCCTGAACGGCGGCGCTGTCGACTTTTGCGCAGAGTCTGCTCGCCCTGATAAGCGCGTCGCCGTCAAGCCCGCTTGCGTCTGCGATATAGCGCAGTTCGTCCGGCGTGCCGCGTCCCCTCTGCCCTCTGCCGCCGCAGATGCAGATGCCCAGTTCGTGCGCGCGCGGATTAACGCCGCGCTTGAGCGCCGCCATCACGCTTGTCGTGATGCCCGATGAGTGCCAGTCCATGCCGAGCACCGCGCCGAACGACTGAAACCACAGCGGGTCGCACACGCGTCTGAGCACTTCCTGTTTGCCGTAATTGTGTACGAGTGATTCGATAATAAGCGTGCCGAGCACTGTCATCCGCTGCGAAAGCCAGCGCGGCACATAGCCGCGGTGCAGCGGCAGGTCTGCGTGCCCGGTCCGGTTCATGGATGGAGCAGATAGCGCGACAGTATGCACCTGAGCTGCGCAATGTCTATCGGTTTTGCAAGATGGCTGTCCATGCCCGATATGAGCGCCATGTGCACATCCTCTGCAAAGGCGTTTGCGGTGAGCGCGATAATTGGGATGTGGCGGCCGCATGTTTTTTCAAATTCGCGGATGCGCTTTGTCGCCTCAAATCCGTTCATGATCGGCATCTGTATATCCATAAATATCAAATCGAACGCCTGCGGCGCAGCGCAGTACTTATTTACCGCTTCGGCGCCGTTTGCCGCAGGCGTCGTCGTGATATACAGCGAATGAAGAATTTCTGATATGATTTCAAGGTTTAAGTCATTGTCTTCTACAAGAAGTATATGCTTGCCGCTGAATGTGTCGCCGAAATCCTTGAGATGCGGCTCCTGTCGGCACAAATCGGGAGCGTTTTCCTGATACTGCAAATACAGCGTAACGGTGAACACCGAGCCCTTGTTCAGTGTGCTTTCTACAGCAATCTCGCCGTCCATGAGATGCGCAATATGCTGCGAGATGGCAAGCCCGAGGCCAGTTCCCTGTATTTTGCTGACGCGGGAGTCTTCCGCGCGCTCAAACGGCTGAAAGATTCTGGAAATAAAATCAGTATCCATACCGATTCCCGTATCGGCAACGATAAACTTATAACAGCTTACAGAAGCGGCGTTTGCCGGATATTCCTGTATGGTAAGCGATATGTGCCCATTCGGCTGTGTATACTTTATCGAGTTTGAAATCAGATTCAGCAGTATTTGCTGTATGCGGGTTATATCCGCTATAACGTACGGATGCTGCACCGCGTCCATGTTTACGTTGAAATGCAGGTGCCTGATTTCCGCCTGCGGGATAATCATAGACGTGATATTGTCTATAATCTGCTGGAGCGAAAATGATTCCGTGTGCAGAATCATTTTGCCGCGGTCTATCTTTGACATGTCGAGTATTTCGTTGATGAGCCCGAGCAGGTGAACGCTTGCCGTGTGTATCTTAGTCAGGCAGTCGTGAATACGGCTCGCATCATTCAGGTTGTTTTCGGCAATCATCGTCATGCCGATGATTGCGTTCATCGGCGTTCTGATGTCATGCGACATGCGGGATAAAAAATCCATTTTTGCGTTGTTTGCCTGCTGCACGGACTGAAACGCCTCCTGCAGCAGTTCCCGCGCCTTTACTTCCTGCTCAAGCTGCTCGCGCTCCGCGTTGCGTTCAGACGACGTGTTGCGTATTGCAAGAATCACCTGCGAGGGCTTGCCGTCATGGAATGAAAGTGCCGTCATCGTGATACGCACCCAGTCCGTGTCCTCGCTTTCTGGCTGTATGCGCTGGTACTCGATAGAGGCTATCGGCTCTTCAGGTGTTATGAGCCGCTGCAGCTGCTCTACGGAAATATAGTTGAGAATACGTTTACGGTCCTGCGGATGGATAAAGTTTTCCGCATACGCTTTCGCTATTTGTGAGTATGTTCCCGGTGTTTGAATATTATATGTTTTATCGGTGCCCTGACTCTGGATAAGCACCATCGTGTCCTGATCCAGGTCGACGTGATAAATGGCGTCAAAGATATTTGCGACAGCCTGCAGCGCGGAACGGTAGATAAAAATATCTTTTGTTCTCTTTTCGCTGAGCTGTTTTTCTTTTTCGATGTTTAGGATATAGCCCACGATGCGTTCCGGCTGGCCGCCGCGGTACTGTATTCTGCCGGTTACGGTGTGCCATTCCGGATTGTTTTTATCAAGATTGTTGTAAATGCGCACTTCCGCGCTGCTGAGCGTGCCGTAGCAGACAACCTGCATTGCATCGCTGATACATTCAGGAACAACGACGTCCCCATTTTTTATGCGGTGCGAATAATTTGATATTTCCGCGCGCTTTAACGTTATCGTACCGTCTGCCTGTTTTATCGGCCGGTACGCGGTAAGAACATCTTTCTGAATCTGGTATTCATATATGCAGTCGCGCATTGACTCAAAGGCGAGCCGGTATATTTCCGTTTGGTACTGCTGCTCTGCCTGTGCCTGTTTCTGCTCTGTTATGTCGAGCAGCGTCAGCTGTAAAATAACTGATTCGCCGCTTGCACTAATAACGCGCGCATCGCTCGATATCCAGTGCTCCGACCCATCCTTGAACAAGACACGGTATTCGTTTTTCTCAAATTGCCCGGCCCTGGTGAGCACCTGATAACGGTTTTTTATGCGCGAAAGATCTGCCGGATGTATGCGGCTGAGCATGAGGCAAAACAGATCCTGCCGGTTCTTTTCCGTATCATCTACGTCGCACAGCGATAATGCTTTTTGATTTACGGAAATAAGCTGCGCTTGCGTACCCGTGATACACAGCCGTATAATGCCGACAGGAAGCGATTCGTAAATGTCGTTTCGGATAAGCAGTTCGGTGGAGCGTTTTGTTTCTGTTTCGATAGAGTTGTGAATATGGCGAAAGCGGAACCCGTCAGGCGTTTCGCGCACAACAGCCGTGAGCCGGTGAATAAACGCCGTCTCTGAGCTTTCTCCGCGTTTGGTAAAAAGCAGAAAACTGCCCGCGAATACCCATGCGCGGGAGCCTTTTTCTGCCGGTATCACGGTGCAGGACTGCGGCTGCACGGAACAGACAGGTGTTTTGTGTATGAGGTCCGTAAACCGCTTGGAGACCTCCGTTTTGCCGACTGCCGTCTGGTCATAGCCCGGCCCGATCCACAGTATATCGCTGTCAAGCGTGTCTATAACCGCCTGGTTGTCATGCTGTTCATAATAGCTGATAAAAATACGCTGTACAAAGTCCTTAATCTGTTCGTTCATTGCGGTGCCGCCGTTTGTGTGTGTGCCCTAAACCTGCGCGCGTATTTCGCCGCGGTTTTAATCGCTTCAACCATGCTGATTTCACTTGCCCGGCCCGTGCCGGCAATATCAAAAGCCGTTCCGTGGTCAACGGATGTGCGGAGTATCGGCATACCGCCGGTTACCGAAACGGTGCGTTCAAAATCAAGCGTCTTTGCCGCGATATGCCCCTGATCGTGATAGAGCGAAAGCACGCTGTTGTAGCGCCCGAGCTTGGCCAGGTGAAACACCGAATCAGCACTGACAGGACCTGCGGCCGCAACGCCGCGCTGCTGCAGTTCCTGCACGGCGGGAGCAATTTCTTGTTCTTCTTCCGTGCCGAACAATCCGTGCTCTCCGCAGTGCGGGTTGAGCCCCGCAACCGCCATTGTGCCGCCTTCTGCCCCCAGCTGCCGCAGCATGTCATAGCAGCGCACGACATAGTCTTTGATGCGCTCCCGCGTTATGAGCGTGCACGCTTTGGCAAGCGGTACGTGGCGCGTTAGAAAGAATACGCGCAGGCTGTGTACCTCAAACATCGTGAGCGGGTCTTGCGTACCGGTAAGCGCGCCGAGGATTTCTGTGTGGCCAATATAGGGAACGCCCGCCGCTTTTAATGATTCTTTGTGTATCGGCGCCGTGGCGATGGCGTCCGCTTTGCCCGCGAGCGCGAGATTGACGCTTTTTTCTATATATTCGTATGCTGCCGCTCCGCACACGGCCTGCACTGCGCCGTGTGTGAACGTCTGCGGCGGCGCATTTGGCACGTCGATAACGTTGAGTATGCCGGGTTCATACGAACCGTCCTGCGGGGCAGTGATGCTGCGTATCTCAAGCGGCAGCTGCATGGATTCAACCGCGCGGCGCATGACGCGGCTGTCTGCGACAACTGCAATGCGGGCACTGTGCAGCGTTTCCTGCCACACGCACGCTTTTGCGGCTATTTCGGGCCCGATACCTGCCGGGTCGCCGGATGAGACAAGAATGAGCGGCAGCGCGTCAGTCATGATTCGGCGTACTCCTTACCAATACCTGCAGAACACAGTATATATTGCCAGTATATAACGAATATCCCTGCTGTACATGTATAATACTCTTAAATCACTAATTCCGCAAGTAATACCGCCCGCATTGCGCTGGATTTTTATTGTATTATAAGAAAAATCAAGCTTGCCGCTGCGTTCCAGGCTGCAAGTTTAGGATGCAGTACGCCCTAAAACTGCCCAGCTTACGGAGGTTTGCGGACGGTTCTTCTCCCGCCCAGAAAAACAAATTAGAATAAAAAGAAAGCCCGCAGACTGACAGAGACAAGCTGCGCATGCAAACACGGAATCTGCACCGCGTGCACAGTAAACGCCGCTGCACGCAGTGTCCGACCGTCTTGATTGACAATAGTATTGTCGATTAGGATAATGGTACCCATGCCTAAACAACAGAAAGGAGTACCCATGCACACATCTTTTTCTTTGGACGGTACTGCCGTCTCTGCGTCGCTTCCGCAGAAAAGCGATTTGCAGAACAATGCGTTTAACGCGCTGCGTTTTATCTGCTGTCTCATGGTGATCGTCGGCCACAGCCTTGGCATTTCTGACACGCCGGTTCCGCAGCTCGCCTGGATGGACCTGCACGTCTGCGTATGCGTGTTTTTTATCTTAAGCGGCTTCTGGGTAACAAAAAGTTTTGTATCAAGCGCCTCGCTCAAAGACTATGCGCTCAAACGGATCAAGCGGCTTCTGCCGCTTTATTATCTGGCGGTAATCGGTTTCGCGGTGTGCTGCGTCTTTTATTCCGACCTTGACGCGGTCTCGTATTTTACGAGCGGCGGATTCTGGAAGTATCTGGCGTGGAACGCGGTTTTTCTGAATTTTATGTGTCCTGACCTGCCCGGAGTATTCGGGGGGGGTATACCAATAAACGGCTCGCTGTGGACAATAAAGGTGGAACTTGGCTTTTATCTCGTGCTTCCGCTGCTGCTCTTTATCATTCATAAACTTAAAACCAGAACAAAAATAAACCTGCTTTTTGCGGCCGTCTATATCGGCTCGGTGCTGTGGTATTTTCTTTTAGGCAAATATTATGCGGAACTCGGCATACCGTACCAGTTGCATTATCAGCTGCCCGGCTATATGTCGTTTTTTGTGATGGGAATGGCGTTCCTGTTCAACTGGGACGTGCTTGTGCGCAGACTCAGCGCGCTCGTGGTTCCGGCGGTTATCGTGTTTGCGCTTCACTACGTTACCGGCACGGAGCTGCTGCTGCCGCTTTCGCTTTCGGTTATTGTCATGTGGGCGGGCACGCGCCTTACATTCCTGCGTTCGATTGGCGTGCCGGTTGACTACACGTACGGCATGTACCTGTTTCATTTTCCGCTTGTCCAGATGCTCACTGCGGAGCAGGGAACGGGCAGTTTTACGGCGCTCAGCGTGCTGCTGATTGTTTCTGCCGCGTTTTTTCTTTCGTTTATCTCAGACAAATATATACAGAAAAAAATACGCTGACGCGCACCGCTGGTCTCTGTATAAAAAAACGCGGCAGGTTTTCCCGTTTAAAAAATAACAATTTGCCGATGGCAAAATTTTATTTTGCCATTTATCAGACATGAATTTTGCCGATGGCCGGCGGCGCACTTGCCGATTGCAAATTTTCAGTTTGCCGTCGGCAAATGAAACGTTTGCCGACGGCAAGTGTCTCGCTGGCCGACGGCAAATTTCTTACCGGATAAACGGCAAACTAAAATTTTGCCATCGGCAAAATAAAATTTAGCCACCGGGAAATCTGCTGCCATCGGCATATGTTCAAACGCATACCATCTTGCAGCAGTGCGGTCTTGCCCCGCGCAGAAAACACCCCGCAGGGATCCGCAAAGAAAAACCGCCGCGCGCACAGCGCAAATAAAAAAACTCCCCTTGCCTAATAGAAAGTCAAACAGTATGCTGTACAAATGAGTAAAAAATCACTGGCTGCCGCCGGCGCAAGGCTTTCGCTGCTTACGCTCGGCTCCCGGGTGCTCGGCCTGGTCAGGGAAATGACTAAGGCGTCGCTTTTAGGCACCACGGGGCTTGCCGACGCGTTCGGCATTGCGTTTATGATACCGAATCTGTTTCGGCGCCTGTTTGCCGAAAACAGCATTTCCGTTGCGTTTATCCCAACGTTTAAGGCGTATCTTGAAGACAGCAATACGGTGCAGGGCAGAACCGAAGCGCAGGCGTTTCTCAGTGCGACGTGTACAGTTGTTTCGTTTTGTACGGTGCTTGTTACGGTTATCGGCATTGTATGCGCACCGTTTATCGTACCGGTGTTTACCGGCAGCCACCCGCGCGGGATTGTCGATGAAACGGTGCTGCTCACGCGGCTGATGTTTCCGTATTTGGCGATTATCTCGTTTGCCGCTTTTTTGCAGGGTATTCTGAATGCGGTAAAAATATTTTCACCGTCGGGATTTACGCCGATTCTGTTCAATCTGATTATCATTGTCTGTTCTTACACGCTTGGGAATGTTCTGGGCAATCCCGCGCGTGCGATGGCCGCAGGCGTTATTCTCGGGGGGCTCGTGCAGGCGTTTTTTCAGCTGCCTTTTGTACTTAAAACCGGCTGGCGCGTTGCGTGGATGCCGGTGCGCAAAGCGTTTGCAAACAGAGGCACCAGGCGCGTGTTTGCACTTATCGGACCGACAATTATCGGCATGGCGGCGTATCAGCTCAACGATGTTGTGTCAACAGCGCTCGCCGGCCGCGCAGGTTCAGGTATTGTGTCAAGTTTGCAGTATTCGCTGCGCCTGCAGGAGCTGATTTTGGGTATTTTTGCCGTTTCAATCGGCACGGTGATTCTTCCTGATTTATCGGGCCTTGCAAAGCGCCGCCAATGGAATGAGTTCAGCGATATGCTGCTTACGGCAGCAAAGATAATTGCGCTGATTACGATTCCCATTACGTTTTTTGCGTTTTGTGCCGGGGAACATATTATCATTCTCGTGTACAAAAACAATCGCTTTACGGATGAATCGGTGCGGCTCACGCTGGAGGCGTTCCGGTTCCATATTGCGGGCCTGTTTTTTATTGCGCTCAACCGGATTATGGCGCCGGCGTTTTACGCGCAGGGCAATACAAAGCAGCCGACGCTTGCCGGTATCTGGGGATTCGCGGTGAATATTCTGCTCGCGCTGTGCCTGTCAGGCTCGATGGGCGGCGGCGGAATTGCACTCGCGCTGTCTGCGGCAAGCGCGGTGAATACGGTTGTGCTGTTTATCTATTTGTCAAAAAGCCGCACCGTTCGTTCCGTGCAGATTGTATCGGAGCTTTTGCGGTATGCCGTAAAACTGGCGGTGTTTTCGGCGGCGGCGCTTGTGCCGACGCTGTTTGCGGCGCGCAGGCTGTATCAGGCGTTTTCCGGTTACGGACGAATCATAGGGCAGGGCGTACCGCTGGTGCTTTCGGCGCTGCTGTTTGCGTGCTGCGGACTGGCGTTATTGGTACTGACTAAGGACAGCTTGCTTGCAGGAGTTATAGCTAAATGCAGACGGAGACAGTCATAATGAAAAACAGGAAACAGATTTTTAGGGGGCACTGTACGCCCGGGTCGGTGTATGCGCAGCGGAGAGCGCGGTTTGCGCAGTATCTGAGTGAACAGGAATTGGGCGCGGCTGTGTTTTTTGACAGCGAGGAGCGGCGGGAGCCGACTATCCGCTATTTTACGGGCTTTCCGTCCGATGCGGTGCTGGTGATAACGGCGGGCGGAGACGCTGTGCTCATTCCGTGGGATATTCATCTTGCTGATATGCTTGCCGATGCGGAATACATTGCCGCTTATACGCTGTATGAGCGCGATCCGGTTAAGGCGGTATACGGTGCATGTTCGATGACGAAATTGGCGTCTGACAGCCGCATTGAGCTGCCGCCTGAAACGCCGTACCTGCAGTTTCTTGCGCTGGTTGACAGTCTTTCATCGTTTCATGTGCTGTGCCGCCGCTGCGGCGCGCACGAATATGTGCGGGAGCATATGCGTGCGGTTAAAGACGAACATGAAATAGCGCTTTTGCGCACGGCGGCGCAGATAACGGATGAGTTAATAGAACAGATTGAAACAGCGGTTCGCGGCGGCGTCATTCAGACAGAGATTGACGCCGCGCTTCTGATTGAGCGCGAATGCCGCCGGCGCGGCTGCGAGGGTACGGGGTTTGATTCGCTTGTCGCGGGTGCAGAGCGCAGTTTCGCGATACATTGTTTTCCGCCGTATACAAATAATCCGTATCCCGGGGACGGTTTGGCGATACTTGATTTCGGCGTGATGTGGCATGGGTATACAAGCGACGTAACGCTCACGTTTGTTTCGGTCAATCCGTCTGCGCAGGCACGGCGGCTGATTTCGCTCGTTGAAAAGGCATATGACGCGGCGCTCGATTTGTACAAACCGGGCAATGCGCTGTGTGCGCCCGCGCAGGCGGTGAGCACTATATTCGCAAAAGAAAACATGCAGATGCCGCATTCATTGGGGCACGGTA
Source organism: Candidatus Treponema faecavium (assembly GCA_019113455.1). Classification (GTDB taxonomy): domain Bacteria; phylum Spirochaetota; class Spirochaetia; order Treponematales; family Treponemataceae; genus Treponema_G; species Treponema_G faecavium. The sequence goes on from DXHG01000105.1 coordinate 11,910, forward strand.
TCGGTCTTGAGGTGCATGAAAAGCCGACAGTACGGCAGTCAGCCGCTGAAGATCAGGTGTTTCAGCCGGGTATGGTTGTAACGCTTGAGCCGGGGCTGTACCTGCCGCAAACGGGCGGCTGCCGTTATGAAAACGATATATTGATAACGGAAACAGGAAACGAAGCGCTCACGCACTCCCGCATTATCTATATATAATGCTGTGCAGCGTATTCTGTATGGCTGCGGTGTTCCTGTCAAGCGCCGCGCCCAAATGCCGGTCAGGCAGCAGCGAGATCATTGTACGCAGATGCGCAAGAAGCCCGTCCGTGCTGATTCCTGCTGTCTGCCGGTCTGCATCTGCCGGATCGCCTGACATGTCTCTGCCGCGGCAGAATCCAAGCCTGTGCAGATTGTTCACAACCGCGAGCAGTCCAGGCCGTCCTGAAACCTTTTGTATCAGATAGTCGAGCTGCATACGCACCGTGCTTGAAAGAAAGAGTTCTCGCTCCAGCGGCGGGAGTGTATCGCATAATGAACGCAGATAGATAAACAGTTCTCTGAGTTCTTTATACGTGCGCGCCGTTTCATCATCGACAAGCATATCGCTCATTGCGGGTATTTCTTCGCGCGCCTGTTCTGCCTGCGGTTCAGGTTCTTTTTCATGCAGCGGCTCCGGCTCCGCGAATATCTTTTGCGGCGGCGTCTCAGCTTCAATAATGTGTTCGTCTTCTTCTGCAAGCATATGCGGCAGTTCTTCTGCTTCTCCGTTGTTAAAGAGGTCTCCGTCTATATCAAGCGGTGCGTCGGTATCCCTGAATTCCGCGGCAAACGGCTCAGAATCAGCTTCGAGCAGCGTGTCGATACTGTCGTCTATTTCCGCAAGTGTTGCGGCGGCAGATTTGGATGCTGTATACAGGGACAGGTCAAACGGTTCGTCCGCTTCAGCGGCAGCAAGCTGATCTGTCGGTACGGAGTCTGCTTCCACGATAAATGAAGCATCCGTTTCGTCTATGGGCAGATCAATATCCTGCGCCATATGTATTTCATCTGTCTGCTGCAGGTTATTTTCGGCGGCGTTCTGCTGCTGCGGTATGCTTGAGAGCCGGTGCATCGCTTTTTCTGCGAGCGCAGCGCGGGTATCAAGGTCTGCAATCTGCTGATACAGGCGTATCGCTTCGTCAAACTGTTCATTGTGTTCATAGTTTTGCGCGAGCACCATGAGTACGTTTGCGTCGTTCGGATGATTCTCCAAATACTTTTTCAGGTATTTTTCCGCTTTGTGATAGTCGCCGCGCTGTATTAACCGGTGCGCCGCCTGTTTGCAGTAGCGGTGATAGTGGGGATCGATATTTTCTATGCGGCTGTATATACTGCGCGCTTTTTCGTCGCGGTTTGTTACGATGCAGTATTGCCCAAACACATCAAGCAGATTTACGTTGTCTGAGTGGTGGGGAAGCATCGGTTCTATCTTTTGCCGCGCGGATTCAGGATTGCCTTCATCAAGCAAAACAGAAGCGTAGGTGACCGGTACTGATACATCGTTTGGATAGTATTCTTCCGCTTTGTCAAGCAGGCCTTTCGCTTCGCTAAAGCGGTGTTCATGACTGTAAACTGCCGCAAGCCCTTTAAGCGCGTTCAGATACAGCGGGTTTTGTTTGAGCGCCTGTTTGTAGGCACCTTCTGCCATATCCATTTCTCCGCGCGCCTCATACACCTTGCCTAACGCGCTGTGGCTGCGCGAACTGTCAGGCTGCAGATCAACGGCTTTTTTTAATGTCGAGTACGCCTGATCGAGCATATCCTGCATAATCAGCAGTTCCGCATATCCGTTGAGCGCGTCGCTCCAGCCCGGTTTTGCTTTGAGCGCCGTTTCATATTCCTGGCGCGCGGCGGTGTAGTTATGTTCTGCCTCATAGCTGAGCGCCAGATTGTAATGGATAACGGGATGATTGGGGTCTATCGCGAGCGCCTGTCGGTATACGGCGGCAGCCTGCTTGTGGTTTCCCTGCAATGCGTATACGCGGCCTAAGTGGTTGCACGCGAGGACATCGCGCGGGTTTTGCTCAATAACGGCGGTAAAGCAGGCAGCCGCTTCTGCGTATTGTTCTTTTTTTTCATAGGTAAAACCAAGATTGTAGTAAATGTCTGCCGTGCTGCCGCCCGCGGCAAGCGCCCGTTCAAGAACGGCAAGCGATTCGTGATACTTCTCCTGCCGCCGGTAAATCCCACCCAGTGCGGTGAGCGCCGGAACCGTGTCAGGCATAATGTTGAGCACTTTTTGATAGACGGCGGCGCCCTGTTCGTCTTCTCCCTTGCGCACATACATGCCGGCAAGTCTCAGCAGGATATCGCAGTCGTCAGGGTGCTGCCTGAGCAGTTCCCGGTACAGCCGGTACGCCAGCGTAAAATCGTTTGCCGTTGCTGCGCGGTCTGCGCGCAGAATCATTATCTGCCGTTTGTTCTGCGCTGATACCTGTTCAGCTTGTTTCATTGCCTACTCTCATTCAGCGACAGGACGCACATACACCTCTTTGGAAAAGCTGCCGATTCCTTCAGGAGCGCCGGCGCGCGAATATGAAGCAACGGCAAAATAATAAATTTTCCCGTTTTGCAGCCCTGTCAGCCGCAGTGTTGTTTTTTCGCCCGCGTCGATAGGAGACGAACCTTGTACAGCGGTTTTTCCTAAGTACTCGCCGGGGCGTTCGCCATAGTATACCATATATCCTTCTGCATAGCTATCGGCAGAAGGCGACCAGTGCAGATCGACATAGCCGTCTCCCGCTTCCGCATAGACGGAAAACGGCGGGAGCGGCGCCGGTATTTCGGTATAATGCAGCGTTACCGACGTAACAGACGGAGACACTTTGCACGCGCCGTCAGGATACAGTTCCGCAGCTACCTGCACATATGAGCCAGAAACGCTTTGTGTCATTGTGCCTTCGTCAGATACCGGCTGCCACGCAGGCTGCGTGTCCGTCCACGCGAACACATTGTCTCCGGCGCGGACATAGAGCTGCACCGCCGTCTGCTCAGGCTCCGTTATTACGGAAGAGACGCGGTTAATTACCGAGCCAGCCGCTACTTTTACCGGCTGTGTTTCAAACCGGCCGCCGGATACGCGGTAGACGTCGTAATAGCCCGGCCCCGCATACGCGGATTGATCTTCTCCGCTTATGGCGCTGCGGAGAATGCGGAAATCGTCGATGGAACCGCTGTACTGCGGGCACAGCACAATCTCTGCGCCGAGTCCTGTCATAAACGGATAAACGGAACCGCGCTGGCGCCCCGTGTCGGTAATATATCTGATGGTTTCGAGCATACCGTCTATGCGGTATTCCAGCAGCCCTGTTTCTGCGTCAAACGAGACGCTGTGATGCGTCCATTCTTCCGGTATAATCGTGCGCGTGCTGCTGAGCACAATGTCCCCGCCGTTTTGGGTATAACCGCTGAACAGGTTCGTAAAGCGCCACTCGGTGTGATTATTGACAAACGAGACAAGCAGCATCTGATACTGGATATAGCCGCTGTCGTCTTCCCGCGAAGACCGCCACGACAGCACGGTTTCGCCGTTTTCGGCAATAGACGGACACAGCCAGAATTCTATCGTAAAAGAGCCGGTATAGCCACCCGCGCCGAATATCGTGCCCTGTCGGCCGGAAAGCACCATGCCTTCGGACACGCCGCTGCTGAGCGCCGCGCCGCTGCCCATTTTTTTTGTTTCAGACGGTACAAACGTGTCAGCCGTTACCGTGTA
>DXHG01000106.1 GCA_019113455.1 Candidatus Treponema faecavium
GTCCGACGACGGGGAGCCGCCGGGAACAGCCGGCCGTCCGGTGCTTGACGTGCTCAAAGGCCGCCGCTGCACAAACCTGCTGCTCACCGTTGCACGCTATTTCGGCGGAACGCTTTTAGGCACGGGCGGACTTGTCAAAGCGTATGGCGATGCCGCAAAAGCCGTGCTTGCCGCTGCCGTGTTTGAAACACTCACGGCAAAAAGCACCTTTTCGTGCACTGTGCCGTATCAGCTTGCATCCCGGGTACAGCGGTATCTGCGCGGCATCGGCGTGCAGGATATTGCAGAAACATATGAAACAGAGGTAACGCTCCGCTGCCGCGTTGACACGGATCAGACGCAGGCGCTTGCTGCGTTCATAACCGAACTCACAAACGGACAGCGGCGCGCGGTGATACAGGACGAGCGCTAATTTTCAGGCGGCTGTTCCGCAGGCGCGTCAGGCGCCGCTCCTTGCTGGTCAGGGCGGTTATAGTTTGCGTCGTCTTCGGCGAGCTGGGCAAGCTCCGTATCCAGCTGATTCTGGTGCAGATCAAAGATATACTGGCGCACGATATTTTTAAGATCGTTTGCCGTACCCTTCATAAAAAGCAGAATCATCGTCGCGTGATCCTGTTCGCGCTTGACCGCATACACGACTGTGCTGCACAAGAGCTGCGTTTTTCCCAGCGACAGCGTTGTATTGCGCAATATCGATTTTTCCTGAAAATATTCCATGTCGCGCAGCGGAATCGTGCAGGCAAGCCCCACGGAACTGATGTCCTGCAGCCGGTACGAAAGGAATTTGCCGCCGGCTTCGCAGGCAACCGTTGCGGTTTTGTCTCCGAGGCATGAAGCGCGCACATACCTGCGCACCCCTTTTGAATTGATCATTTCGAGAATATCGGAAACGATGCGCGCCGCGTCGGGAGTCGCGCTTGTCGTCTGCAAAAAACCGGCAGGCAGCGTGCATTTTGTCATAAAATCGTCGCGCGTCGCCTTGTTTGAGCGTTCCGTCGTCGCGCCGAAATATACCGTAGAAAGCGCCTCGTCCGTTTCGAACGATTTGATAAAATTGATCCAGCCATCCGGCTTAAGATCGACGTCGATATTGATATAGCAGACTGATTCGGGGTTTTTCCGCAGAATGTTTTTTGCCTTTTTATAATCGGGCAGGATATAGACTTCGTACTCCATATTGCACAGATGCGGGATAATGTTGCGCCGCACCAAAAAAGACGGATGGATAAAATATACTTTTCTGCCGAATGTCCCGTATTCGTAAAACTGCATACGCAGACTATACCACTAAAATATGGCAGATGCAAGTTTTTTGTTTTGGGTGCGGATCCTGGCGCTGCGCTTTTGCGCGTGCACACGCAAACCTGCCGCGCCGCATGTGCAGCGTAAAAACGCAGCGCAGGCGTCTGTGCAAAAGAAGGACTGGCTGCTCTGTCATGAAAAAACGACTCCATTTGCCGACGGCAAAAGATTTCCCATTTAAAAAATAAAACTTTGCCGATGGCCAGCGGGGCATTAGCCGACGGCAAATTTTTTGTTTGCCGTCGGCAAAGTAAAAGTTTGCCATCGGCAAGTGACTCGCTGGCCGACGGCAAAATTCATGTCGGATAAACGGCAAATGTAAATTTTGCCATCGGCAAATTTTTTATTAGCTATCGGCAAATTTTCGCCTCGCCCTCTGCTTTCTCCTGTACGCCCTGCTTCCGGCAGCGGCTTTTATACTGCGCTCAAAACTTGGCAGCTGTAAATCCCCTGTGCTGGAAGAGCGGGCGGTTTTTTTGGGGCAACGCCTCTGAAGAAGAGGTGCCCCCCAAAAAAAGCACATTACAGAGAAAAAGAAAGAAAAAGCCGTACGTGCACACACAGAAACACCCTGCGGAGAGACCCGAATTCCTTTCGCTAAAACGTAATGCGCCGTGCGATTCTGCCGATAATTAAAGTGATTATTTGGAGGCCCTATGATTAGAGGTTGGTACACAGGCGCAAGCGGCATGAACGCCCAGCAGAACAGGCTTGACGCAATCGCAAATAACTTGGCGAATGTGGACACGGCGGCGTACAAGCGCGATGTCGCAGTAAACAAGTCTTTTCCTGAACTGCTGCTGCGGCGCATGAATGATGACGGCGTATATGAAACGCCGTTCGGCAGTGCCGATGTGGCTCCCATTATCGGAAAAGTCGGTCTCGGTGTAGAGACAAACGAAGTATATACCGTGTTTGAACAGGGTTCGTTCAAGAGCTCAAACCTCAACACGGACGTTGCCTTGAGCGGCGAGGGATTTATCGCGGTGCAGACGCCTGAAGGCGAACGCTACACGCGCAACGGCAGCTTTATCGTCGGCAAAGAGGGTATGCTCCTCACAAAAGACGGATACCCCGTGCTCGGCGAGAACGGCCCCATCCATGTGAGCGATGACCGGTTCACAATCAATGAAGACGGCGTTATCTACACGCAGGAAAATATGGAGCTCGTTGACCGCATTAAGACGGTGCGTTTTGATAACGAGCGCTATCTGAATAAAATGGGAAACAGCCTGTATGTGCCGACCGATATTTCAGGACCGGCCCATATTGCCGAAGGCGATGAGCGGCCGCAGTTTATGCAGGGGTATCTTGAAACGTCAAACGTAAACGTAGTCAACGAGATGGTGCAGATGATCGAAGTAAACCGCGCATATGAGGCAAACCAGAAGCTCATACAGTCTCAGGATACGATGATGAGCACGCTGTGGCAGCGGGTTGTCAGCATGAACTGATAAGGAAATGCGAGAGACATAAAGGACAGCAAATATGGTAAGAAGTTTATGGACCGGCGCTTCCGGCATGAACGGCCAGCAGGCCAATATCGATGCGATTTCAAATAACCTGTCAAACGTAAATACGACAGGCTATAAGCAGCAGCGCGCTGAATTTGAGGATCTCATTTATCAGACGGTAAAGCTTGCAGGTACTCCCGCGACGGAAGACACCGTAACGCCCGTCGGCGTTGAGATGGGCGCGGGCGTGCGCGTTGCGGCGACGCAGCGCATTTTCAGCCAGGGCTCATTGCAGAACACGCAGGTAGACACGGACGTCGCGATTAACGGCGAAGGGTTTTTCCGCGTGCAGCAGTATGACGGAAGTTTTGCCTATACGCGCGACGGTTCGTTTAAGATAGACTCGTCGGGACAGCTGGTAACGTCAAACGGCTGCCGCGTGATGCCTGAAGTGATTATGCCGGAAGGCTTTCAGCTTGAAACGCTTGTCGTGAGCCAGGACGGCCGCGTGTCGGTAAAAGTAAACGGTGCAAACGAGCCGGTGCAGGTCGGGCAGCTCGAGCTCTACCGGTTTCCGAACGCCGCCGGTCTTGAGGCGCTGGGTGATAACCTGTTTAAGGTTGGCAATGCATCGGGGATGCCGATTGCCGGCCGCCCCGGGTTTGACGGCATGGGCTCGCTCCAGCACAAGTTTTTGGAAATGTCCAATGTATCGGTCGTCAATGAGATGGTGCAGATGATTGTTGCGCAGCGTGCGTATGAGTTCAGCTCAAAAGCGGTGCAGACAAGCGACAACATGTTGTCGGTGGCGGCTAATCTCAAGCGCTAGTGCAATCGGTAAGGAAAGGGCAGGCAGCGTATGAACGGAATACACAGTATCGGCGCGGGCGGTATTTCCGCCATTACAAACGGCTTGGGCGCGGCGCAGTCGGCGCGTATCGGAGAGGAGATGAGTTCGTTTGAGCGGCTCGTTGAATCAGTGCAGAACGCACAGCAGGAGCCGCAGAGCTCGGAAACAGCCGCGCCGGCAGCAGTCGCCTCGTCGCAGATACAGCGCGCAGGCCGCCTGCAGGGAGACTACACCTCGGGCTTTGCAGACGTATTTACGTCTCCCGCCGATAAGACTGCGCGCCCAACGGGAGCGGCGGCGAACAGCGGCATGAGCGCTGCGCAGACGATCGACAAGACGAGCGAGCTCTATGAGAAGTCGCTTGAGCTTGAGTCGTATTTTGTAAAAATCATGCTCTCTTCAATGCGCAGCAGCATTGCGAAAACGTCGCTGACCGGCGGTGAAAACTCATACGCACAGCAGATGTATGAAGACATGCTGTATGACGAGCTTGCCGCTGTCATGACAAAAAACGCCGGATTCGGCCTTGCAGATCAGATCTATATGCAGCTTGTTTAAGGAGCCGCACGCGCCGTTTATGCCTCCTGCGGGGAAAGGAGCGAAAACAGCTGTTCGCTCTGCACGGTTATTGACGCAAGTTCCGGATCTGAGGGCTTTATGCGCGTCCGGCGCGTGCAGAACGACGGCAGCTGCGGCAGGCTTGCGCTGAGGTGTTCAGGCAGCAGTGCAAAAAACGCGCTGCTCATGGTAATCTGACCTGCGTCTGCAAGCGAGCACATGCGCGAGGCGTGATTAACCGGCGCGCCGATAAGCGTATAGTCAAGGCGGGAGTATTCCCCGAGATCCCCTAAAATCACTGTTCCTATATCAAGGCCTATGCCGATGGGCAGCAGGCTTGAGTCTGCGGCAATGGCGCGCTGCATTGCCGCCGCGGCGGTAATGCTTTTTGCAACGGCTGTTTCCGGAAAATACGCGAGCAGACCGTCTCCCATAATCTTATTCACCCGCCCGCCGTATATGCCGGTAATGCGGCTGAGTTCTTCGTATTCTTTGTTCAGATGCGACACAATCTGCTGCGGCGAGCGTGTCTCGCACCACTGCGTAAAGCCCCTGATATCGGCAAACAGGATAATAAAGCGTTCCTGCGTTGAGGCAAGCTTGGTGTTTCCGGTCTGCAGCTGCGCATTGTCTCCGATAGTGTAGTCTGCCTGTACGAGCTGCTTCTGTACGGCTGACAGGAGGTGATTCTGCTGCACCTGCGAAAGGCTCTGCTGCGTGTAGATGCGGTTAACGGCGAGCGGATTCGGTATATTGAGGCGCTTTGCCTGCTCATTGATATAGGGAACAATCCGGCGGAGCATGTGCGGGTCTTTTTGGCTTACCTGCATGGCAAACAGCTGAATATCGTTCGTGTCCTGATATGAAGCCGCTTTATCACCGAGCATCGCGCGCATATCGGCAATGAACTGCTGTGTGTATGCCGTGTCCATAGGGCGGCGCGCGCCGCGCAGGAGCGAGGCCGGTTCCGTGCTCCGCAGCAGCTGCAGAAAGGACGGCACAAGCGGCTGGGCAATCATAACGCCGTGCTGCGGAAGGATATGGGAAATCGGCAGTTCTGCGAGGCAGTCAGCCGCATAGTCAAGCGCCGCCTGCGAGCCGCAGTATTCTGAAAGATAGCGCGCCGCCTGCGGCAGGTGTGCGCTTTCGGCAAATACGGCTGTTCCCGTATGCAGTGTACTGAACAATGTGCCCGAAAAGAGCGCGTGCGCGGCGCAGTCGTACGACGCAAATGTGTATGACGCCTGCATATACGGAAAGTGCAGGAACCGGATCATTCTGCCTGACGGCAGCTGAAAGCGGTCTCCGCTGCCGACGGGAAATACGGGGCTGCGTATGCCGAAGTACGGCATATACACGGCTGCCGTTGGATGGCAGAATATGACCATCTGCGGATGCAGGTATTGTTCAATATACAGCAGGATGCCGCATATATCGGGGCGGGGCTGGCTTATGACGACGTATCTGATTGATTCTGGCGTGCAGAGCTGCTGCAGGGTAAGCAGTATAATGTCGCGGAACAGCGGGTGGTTTGACCCGGGGTCGATGAGCACGGTACTGCCTTCGTCCCTGATAACGTAGGTATTGTTGCTGAATCCTGCTTCGCGATCAAAGTATCCGATTCGGTATATGCCGCCGCCTATTTCCTGTATCGTATCCGACATTGACAACTCCCTGCCTCTTTTATACCATACAATGCGATAAAAATGAACGCTGGTCGTTTTTATGCAGGTGTGGTATGGATAGCATTATTGGCTCGCAGACGGAAAAGAACGCGCTGTTCACGTTTGCCGGTGAATCGATGGCCTGTGTCCGCTACGAACTGTACGGCGAACGGGCAAAAGAAGAAGGGTATCTGCGCATCGCAGATTTTTTTATGGAGGCGGCGCGTCAGGAACGCCAGCACGCGCGGCGTATGTACCGGATACTGATCGGCGGGGCCGTGGCGGTGCGCTGGGAGCTGCGCCAGCCTGAGTTTACCGAGACGGTGAGCAATATCACGCAGTCGATTGAAAACGAACAGACTGAATGGCAAACGACGTATCCCGGATTCGCAGATACGGCGGAGCAGGAGGGATTCCCGCAGCTGGCTGTCATCTGGCGCGCGATTGCCGTTGCGGAAAAGTACCACGAAAAACGCTTCCGCGCGTTTTTGCAGAATGTCCGCACCGGCGCCGAGCTTGAAGCGTTTTATCACACGCTCATTGATTCCGCCCGCAAAAACGCCGCGGTGCGCTGCGGCTCATGCGGCTATGTCTGTGAAGACGGCATCATTCCCGCGTTCTGCCCCGTGTGCGGCATGCCGCCTGAGTATTTCAAGATTTTGTCATAAGCGCTCGGGGCAGTGTACCTGCGAGTCTTGAGCGCAGCTCTAAGCGCGTGTGCTAAAATACTGTTAGAATACGCCCGCCGGCAAAAAATCTCCGTATCCGCAAACGGGACAGGGTGTTTATCATATGTATACTTCATTGAACACTGCATTGGAGGCTATTGCATGGATAAATTTCCGCTGGAAAAGACTGAACAGGGTCTTGAATCGGTGCCTGTGTGGGAGCAGGCACGCGCCTGCATTGTTCCGTATCTGGAACCGGCACATTCCGCAAAAGAATATGTTCCCGCGCTGAGATCTTCCGATTCGCTTGTCGGCATGATCACAAATAAAATAAAAATGTATATCGCTGTTATCTGCAAAGGCATTATCGTGCCGCTTTCTGAAGCGATTCTGCGCACGTGGGATGTTACGTGGAAAACGGTGCGCCTTGCGATGGATGAAAATATGGCGCGGCTGTCAGAGTTGATTACGTATGAAGAGCACACGTCGCCGCGCGGCTTTGCGTATATGTCGCTGCATCATCCTGTTCCCGCGTACACCAGTTCTCTCGCGTTTTATAAACCGTTCAGGGATAAAATGTGCCGGTACTGGGGCGGCTCGTACTATATGGCGGCGCCCGAGCGTTCAACCGTTGTACTGTTCGGAAAAGAAGAACTGCCCAAGTATGTCGGCTCGTTCAGAGACGATGTGCTGCTCACGTATGACTGCTCAATGCGCCCGCTTTCAGGCGAGCTTTTGGAAGTGTCGCCGCAGGGAATCGTAACGCTGCTTGACTAAGCGGCCGGCTGCGACACGTCAATCCAGCCGCTGCTGTGAGAAAGGTATTCCAGCTCCTGCGGAGTCAGCTCTATTGCGCTGCTGCTGCTTCCGCAGGCGGGGAATACGGTCTGAAACCGCTTGAGCGATATGTCCAGATACACGCGCACGCCGTCTTGTACGGCAAACGGACAGACTCCGCCGACCTGATGGCCGATAAGCGGCTCCACTTCGTCGTGGCTAATCATCTTTGCCTTTGTGCCGAACAGCGCCTTATACTTCTTATTATCTATTTTGGTGTCTCCGGCG